>JBOFIZ010000355.1:0-13485 GCA_051650425.1 Bacteroidales bacterium | reverse complement strand
CTTCTAAAGGTAAAAAGCCAATTGGATGGAATGATATTCTGGAGCACCATGAGAGTTTGACTAAAGAAACGGCTATTATGTCGTGGCTCGGAGCAAATGCGATTGAGAAAGCAGCTCAGAACGGATTCTATACAGTAGCAACTCCGGCTTCTCATTTGTATTTTGATATTACTCAAGCTGACCGGAATGACGGAACGATGTGTGATTTGGCTTATCCGAATATTAATTCAATGGAGCGAATTTACAACTATAATCCAACGGGTAATCTTTCGGCAGATCAATCAAAATATGTATTGGGTGTTCAGGCTAATATGTGGCCGGCTGTACCGCAAGAGGTCAAAGACATAAACGTAAATAATTTCCCTCGTCTGTTAGGTGTTGCTGAAATTGGATGGTGTCCTGCTGAAGGTAAGGATTATGCAGATTTCCAAAATCGTTTGAAAGAGAATTATCCACGTCTTGATGCAATGAAAGTTGATTATTATAAACCGGGTGGATATATTACAGGAACATGGTCACCGGATGATATTCAGACAGATTATGCAAGTCTGGAATATGATGTAACTCCAAAAGTTTATACAAACGGGCGTATTATTGCGGGATATTATTTTACGAAAGGTGAAAATCATTTGCAAATTAGTAAAGTTGAGCTTCTTCAGGATGGTAAGGTAATTTCGGTTGACGAACACGAAGGTTTAGCTGATACATTCAGAGGAACAAACGGAACAAAGAATTTCTGGTATAATTTGAAGGTGGATGACTTTAATGCAAAATCTAAATATACAGTACGTGCAACAGTTAAAGGTAAAAACGGAACAGATTCTTACGGGAACTTTACGTTTAATTTATCGCCATATGAGCCATTTACTGTAGCTGAACCAACGATTTAATTAATAGTAATAAGTTACATATATGACAGCGGATACGAATCTCAGATAGATTGTCTGATAAATTCGAATCCGCTGTTTTTTGTTTAGAAATCAATTACCATTTTTGATAATGTATATTCTCTGGCTTGTATTTATCTTTGACTACGCCTGGATTAGCCGGATATCCTACAGGAATAACATTTAGCGGAGTAATAGAATCCGGTAGAGAAAGTATTCTTTTCACACTCTCAATTCTTTCTGGAACGGGAAATACTCCTGTCCATACGGCACCTAATCCCATTGCATGAGCTGCTAATAAAAGATTTTCTGTAGCAGCTGATACATCCTGAACCCAATATCCGTCACCATAACCTTTTATTCCTTTAGGAAGATCCCCGCAAGCGACAATGGCAACCGGGGCCTGAGCGATCATTTTTCCGTATGGTAATTCTTCAGCAAGTTGCTTTAATGTGTTTTTGTCAGTAATTACTACAAAAGCCCAAGGTTGCGTATTTCTGGCAGTCGGAGCTGACATTGCTGCGCGTAATAATGTGTCTATCTTTGCTTCAGGAATAACTTGCTCTGTAAAGCTACGAACACTGCGACGAGTCAGAATATTTTCTAAAGCATCATTTGTTTTTACAGATATGGTTTCCTTTCCGGATGATGCGTCCCAAAGTGTTACTTTTATAGCCATAACAAGTAAGGCGCATGCAAGAATAATATTGAGAATCTGAGAATTATACTTCATCGTTTTTTATTTATTTGTTTGTTGTGAAAATCTGATTAAAGAACCTGTCGGACAAATATATTTGCAATAAGGACGATTAATGAAAAATGATAATATCAGGAATAAAGCACCTGTTATTAAAATGAATAGAGATGCATTGTTAAACAGGAAAGCAGAAAAAACTTCATAATCAACTATTTCAAAGCCGACTCCAATCCAGTTAAGTGCCAAAATCGTATATAAGATTATATCACGCAGATAGGATAGCAGTTTTTCTATGCGGTTAGGAACTGATACTTTTTTACGAGTACATTTCGATGCTAACTCTTGTAGTGATCCCATCGGGCAATGATAGTTGCAATAGTTATTTTTCTTTCCGAACAACGGTAGAATAATCGCTGATAATAATAACAGAAACGGTACAAGTGCAACAGTTAAGTTTATACCATTGCTAAACCAGTTTATCAGCAGTGACAACGATAGAAAACTACCACACCAGAAGCCCAGGACACAGACATTCAGAATTAATAATATCGTACGTGCAACTTTTGATTTGGTTTTGAGAAATGCTAAGATCACTCCTGATAAAATAACTAATATCGCAATTACTGATTTAAGAGAAAGTTGAGGAATTATCTCGTCTTTTATCAATCTATCCTGCGCTATATTTGCTACTCTCTTTACGGTGGAAATAATTGCAGATGATGTCATTGTGGCACCACTTACTGCATCTACTTTTTCAGAACCTATGTCAGTTAATCTGACTCCGTCCCATTTAGAAAGTAAACCTGTGTTAATTACTTCTTTGAGAAACTCAGGCGTTTCTGCATTTGATAATAATTCAATCCGGAGCACTTTCTCTTCCGAAATATACATTTTCAAAGGTATGGGACCGCCGAAGCCACTTATGTCTTTAGCTATCTCTGTCGAATTGATAATCATTATTCCGGCAGAATCTTTTGGTAAATATACCGAACCGGCTTCTGTCTTGTGTGGATTGGCCCATTTAGTAACCTCAGTACCCCATATCTTAGCATTACGGTTTACGGCAATGGTAAGCATGAATAAGGATACGAGGAGAAGATTAACGATGTATCTGATTATTTTCTCCATTAATAAGCTCCTTGTGAATATGTCATTTCGTATGAATGCGTATAGATTTCGAAAACAATTCCGAATGGATCTTCAACGTAACACATTTTGAAAGGCTTTTCATTCGGATAATAAGCACGGATTGGCATTCTTTGTTTGCCTCCTGCATCGACAATACGCTTTACCAACTCTTCTATATTCGGATCTTGTACAGAAAAATGAAATAGACCGGATTGGAAGGGGTTGAAGTCAGGACGTTTTTCTGCTGCTTGCTTAAATTCAAATAATTCAATTCCGACTTTATCTGAAGTTGCCAGATGAGCAATGCGAAAATTACCCCATCCTGTTCCAAACACATCAATACACATTTGACCTATGGCCGTTTCGTGTTCTTCTTCAATAGACGTCGGATTCATAATCACGTACCAACCCATTACATCCTGGTAAAATTTGACTGCTGCATCCAGATCAGGAACTGTTATTCCAATGTGAGAAAACGCTTTTGGATATACATTTTCAATTTGAGTCATAGCTTTATTTGTTAAATTAATATTACATCTTACTTATTGATTGCAAAGTAAAATCAAAGGCGTTACTTTTGCAAGTACTTACCAATAAGTAATATAGTAACTAAAATGAGTAAATTATGGATAATAAGCGAGATATGAAATATATTTTTAATAAAAAAGAATATGTTTGCTCGTTGGAGTTAGCAATGGAGTTAATCGGGGGCAAGTGGAAAACACTTATGCTATATCACTTGAAAGATGGAGCTATGCGATCCGGTGATTTACAAAGATCACTAAATGGAATAGCAAATAAAATGTTTACGCAAACAGCTCGTGAACTGGAAAGCTTCGGTTTGATACAGCGAATCGTTCATCCAGTCGTTCCTCCGAAAGTTGAATACAGACTTACGGATAAAGGAGAGTCTGTTATACCAGTCCTTATTCTGCTTGGGGAATGGGGTGTAGCTATGTCAGAGCAGGTATAGTTGCTTTCTATGAAGATTTATTTTGATTGATAACTATTTACGAGGCAAGTATTTCTTTTGATTTGTTTTTACTTATATGAGTATATAAATCCTTATAGCAGATAAAAAGAAAGAGAGTTACTCCGGATTAATCTGATAACTCTCTTTCTTTTTGTATAAATAAAATGTAGCGCTTAATCCAGATACATTAAATCTTCGAAGATAGCATCTGAAACGAAAATTCCTTCACGGGATAATGTGATAAAGTTTTTATCCTCATTCTCACATTTGCCTAATCCCTGTCCATATTTTAAAAGACCTTTTCGAATAAATTTCTCTGCTTCCCGATTGAAGTGTGAAGCAAGTTTTTCTCCGAATATTTGGATTATGATTTGAGTATCAGCGCCCCATTTTGTGCGTAAAGTAGTAATGACATAATCATTATACTTATCTTGCAGGTTTAGAATTTCATTTTCCGTAGCAACTTTATCAGCAAGGATATCTTGCATATATAATTTCATAGATGAGGGATTCCAGGATCTGACCGAAAGGTCATAGGAGTGGGCGGAAGCACCTAATCCTAAATAAGGGATTTCTCTCCAATATGAAGAGTTATGTCTCGAATATGCATCTTCTTTTGCAAAATTGGATATTTCATATTGCTCATAACCTGCTTCGGTAAGTCTGTCTATAAGCGTCTGGAAGAATAAGAGACTTAATTCTTCTTGAGTCTCGTGAATCTTACCTTCTTTGAGAAGTTTATAAAGTACAGTTCCCTCTTCATACGTAAGATGATAGGACGAGATGTGTTTTACATTTAAAGATAATGCAATGTCCAGACTGCGATTCCAATCATCCATATCTTGTCCGGGTAAACCATACATTAAATCAATACTGATATTATCAAAACCCATGGATTGGGCTAAATGTACAGCATCAATAGCTTGTTGAGCATCATGCCGGCGATTGATTCGTTTTAAGAGATCATCGTTAAAGCTCTGAATGCCCATACTTATGCGATTTACCCCAACTTCTTTTAATAACGACAGGTATTCTCCATTTATATCATCCGGATTCATTTCAAAAGTAATCTCTTCACAATGGCTTAAATCAAAATTTGAGTTAAGCTCGCGAAAGATTGCTCTGACCTCATCAGAATTTAATTGAGAGGGAGTTCCTCCTCCAAAATAAATAGTTTGAGGAGTATGGTATAAATCGGATTTTCGTAAATTCATTTCATGACAAATGGCTTCGGTATATGTTTGTTTGACCGATTCATTTGTAGAGGAGTAAAAGTCGCAGTAATGACAGCGTCTTTTACAAAAAGGTATATGTATATAAATTCCACTCATATTACAAATTTACTTTTTTATGATAAGATAAGCTCAATCTATAAGTTTTTTTCGCTAATTTCTTTATATTTGCCTCCTGACACAATCGAGAATCTCGACCAAAAGATACATATAAATATGATACATATAAGAGTCCGCATCTTTCTTTGTTTTTTTCTTATAACCATAGGTGCTTTCGCACAAATTAACACAGATAGAGTTATGTCTATCGGTCGTAATGCCTTGTATTTTGAAGACTATCTTTTATCCATTCAATATTTTAATCAGGTTATTAAGGTAAAACCATATCTGGCTGATCCTTATTTTTTTAGAGCCGTTGCTAAATTAGAGTTAGAAGATTTCAAAGGAGCAGAGGAGGATTGTACCTTATCCATAGAACGCAATCCTTTTATTGTAAAGTCTTATGAGTGCAGGGGTATTGCGAGAATGAATATGAAGGATTTCAAAGGAGCTCTTGAAGATTTTGATAAGGGATTGGATTTCTCACCAATGAGCCGCAGTTTATTGATGAATAAATCTTTGGCTCGAATTGAGATGAAGGATTTGAATGGAGCTAAAGATGATTTGAATAAACTTGTTCAGGCTCATCCTAATTTTTATAATGCCTATTTAGTAAGAGGTTCTTATTTGATTCAGGCAAAAGATACTTTACGTGCAATTGAAGATTTTACAAAAGCAATAGATCTGAATAAGAATAATTTTGCAGGATGGGCTTATCGTGCCATGGCTAAATATGAGATTAAAGATTATAAAGGTTCATTGGTTGATTTAAATGAATCATTACGCTTAGAACCTGATCGTACCTCATTGTATATAAACAGAGGTATTGTGCGATATAATCTGAATGATTTACGCGGAGCCATGGCCGATTATGATCGTGTATTAGACTTAGATCCAAATAATATTATGGGGCTTTATAATCGTGGTATTCTTCGTGCTCAGGTTGGTGATAACAATCGTGCCATTACGGATTTCTCGAATTTGTTAAAACAGGAACCGGATAATTACTTTGCTTATTACAATCGTGGTATTCTTCGTAAGGAAACGGGAGATTTAAAAGGTGCAATTAATGATATTTCGAAAGTATTGGAAGAATATCCGGAATTTCTTCCGGGTTATTATCTTCGTTCAGAGTTAAAACGTAAAAACAGAGATACAAAAGGAGCAGAAATAGATTATTGGACAGCGATCAATAAAGAAAAAGAACATAGAGAAAAACAGGCTTTGGCTGCTAAGGATCCAAATAAATCAAAAGATCCAAAAGAGGGTGAGGTGGATGCAAACGATCATACGGCTCGTAAGAAATCGGATAAAAATATTAATAAATTCAAGCAATTGATGATGGCAGATGATGCCGGTTTAGATTCTAAATATGATAATAAATTCAGAGGTAAGGTACAGGAACGTAATGTGCAACTGAAACAAGCTGGTGATTTTGTTCTGTCATATTATGAGAAGAGTGATAAATTGAAGAATACGGTTCGCTATGATAAAGCTTTGGAGATATTCAATAAGCAAAGTGGGTTACGTAAAAAACTGTTGTTGGTTAACGATGAGCCGGCATTAAACGAATTACAGATGCAGGAACATTTTAATTCGATTGACGAGCATTCAAGAGAAATACAACAACAGCCCGATAATGCGATTGCATACTTTGCCAGAGCTCTTGATTTTATGCTTGTACAGGATTTCGCGAGTTCGTTGGAGGATTTAACTCGGTCATTGATGCTTGATAATAAATCTTCTTTAGCTTACTTTCAACGTGCCGTAGTTCGAAGTAAACAATTAGAGTTTGAGCGTTCTCAAGAAATAGTTGAAGAAGAGTTGCCAATGAATAAGTCATTAAACTCATTTAATCAGAAAAATGAAAAAGCGAAAAATCAGAAAGCACCTAAAATGGACAATGAACTGGTGATTCGAGACTATGATATGGCGATTGAGTTGAATCCAAGATTCTCTTATGCATATTTTAATCGTGCGAATGCACGAACTATGCAGAAGGATTTCCGTAATGCTATTTTGGATTTTAATGAAGTTATTCGTATCGATCCGGAATTTGCAGAAGCTTACTTCAACAGAGGTTTGGTTTATATTTATCAAAATCAAACTGAAAAAGGAATTACTGATTTAAGTAAAGCTGGTGAACTCGGTATGAGTGAGGCATATAACCTGATTAAGCGACTTTCCGATGAAAAATAATCATCGGAAAGTTTGCAACTACCAATAAATACACTACCTTTGTATCACAAACATCGCGGGATGGAGCAGTGGTAGCTCGTTGGGCTCATAACCCAAAGGTCATCGGTTCGAGTCCGGTTCCCGCAACTAAGTAAAAGCTGTCCGATTTTTCGGGCAGCTTTTTTTATGATATTATCGCTACAATTATTTTTAATTTCAAGGTAGTTTCTTATTCTTACATCAAAAGATATGTATCTTTATAACTTATTTGTAAACAGGGATCTGATAGCTTATGCTTAGAATTATTCTTATACTTTTATATACGGTTTCTATATCAGTTGACTTATTGGGAAATGAGTCAATAAGAACCCTTGTACAAATTAATCCGGATATTTTCTTATCAGAAGATAAGTTTTCGTATTATGATGATAAGCTCACTATCCGATTTGATTTAGTAAGAACTAAGCTTACTCCCAGTTTTAGTGTCGTTTTGCTTACAAGCGAGACATCTCGTAAAGAAAATATCTGTCTGATTTTAGATACAGAACCACAGGATACAGAACTTGATGTTTTTTATGGCAAAAACATGTTATTACGTAAAGAAGTTATTAAAGTCGATTCGACCTTCTTCCAGACAAAACAAATCCCATTATTTATAGAATTTGATGTAAGAAAAGATGTACTGAGATTATCCGTAAATACAAATGATACGATTGAATTTAATGAAGCGGGTCTTTCGGTTGATGATGGATATAAATTTGCTATTCATCTGGATACTATTCCAAGTAAAGCGAAAGCTTATCCAGCTTTAAGACCGGCAATCATGAATTTCAAAGTTGAAGCCTATCAGGATTCAAGAAAAGGAAATTCAATATTCTGGTATGTATTTATTATAATACTAGATATTTTTGTTTTTGCGTATATGTATTATCGTCATAGAAAACGTAAACGGGAAGGACAAACTAATTTAAATGAGGTTTCACTCAGTTCTCCGGCATTTTTGAATAAACCATTATTGCCGACCAAATCGGCGATCTTCCTTTTCGGTGGTATGCGAGTTTATAACAGAGACGGTGAAGATATTTCGAAGAAGTTTTCGCCAATCCTAAAGGAACTTTTGTCTTTGCTGATTGTACATTCAGATAAAAAAGGAATATCTGCCGAAAAAATGAAATCGTATTTATGGGCAGACAAAACAATAGCAAGTGCCAGAAATAACAGAGCTGTGAATTTAGGAAAGCTAAGAAACTTATTGTCCGAAGTGGGGAATTTTGAAATTAAAAGCGATGATGGATATTGGCGAATTGATACAAACGATACGTTTATTGACTATTTGCAATATCGTACTATTCTTAAAACTCCCGGATTATTATCAAGATCAGATATAGAATTGCTATGCTCCATAACTTCGGAGGGAAACATTTTACCGGAACAGGATTATGAATGGCTGGATGAACTTAAAGGAGCTATATCCGATGATATTTTTGATAAATTTCTGGCTTATGCAGAAACGATGAATGAAAGCAGTGCAACAGATCTGTATATAGGCATAGCGGATGTGATGTTCAAATTCGAGAGTATCAATGAACAGGCTTTGTCTTTGAAATGTCGCGCATATTCAAGATCCGGCAGACATTCAGCTGCCAAAATTTTCTATGATAAGTTTTGTGAGGAGTATAAGCATGTTTACGGTGAAGATTTCCCTGTTTCTTTTTCTGAAATTCAAAAATCGAATCCCTGAGCTATTTAAAAGATTAGATATTCTCTCTTCTGAGAATTAAAAACTCCGATATCAAACTGCAATAGAATACTTAGTGTCGATTGGTGTCGACTGAAGAGAAAAGGGTGTCGATTGAAAATTTTCAATCGACACCCTTTTCTCACTAGTAGCCAATGTGTTGCAAGGTTGGTGTCGATAGTGCTGATTCAAAATCAAAAGTATAGGTGTAGAATGAGATAAAGATCTGGTCATTCATTGCAGAGATTGGCTGGATCTTTTGGGAGATTGACTGCATCTCTGAAAAGATACAGTCAATCTTTTTTGAGATACGGTGTAAGTTTAAAAAGATATACCGTTTTTTTCTCCGAAATGCAGAGCTATTGTGAACAAATGACTGCTTCGATTAGTATTTTCATCTTTCTCAAGGTCGGCATATCAGTTTTCTATTCTTTTTTTTAAGATCCTTATTTGTTCAGCTCTTCTGTTTTGACTTTTATTCTCATATTTCTGGCTCTTATATGTCGTATCTTTGCTAACGTGTTGATTGATTAATATTTATAGATATGTTTTTGCTCTTCTAATAATGGAAGCCAGAATGAAATATCCACTTGTTTATTTGATATTAATGAAGAAATACGAAAAAAACTCACTTATTAATGTTTTGTTAATGCTTCTATTTACCTGTTTATTTAATGTTTACCCCTTATTTTGACGTCGAGAACAAAACAAAGGATATCATTAACAATAAGTCAAAATGAAAAGAATTAGAAACTATTTAATACTCTTAGTTGGATTATTTTCGATTGTATGTTGCTCTACAGAAGATGTCAATTTTATCGAAAATGAACCTGATAAAGCAAACTTTTATCTGCTTTCGGATATTGCTTTTGCAGAATATCTGATTTATAATACGACACTTCCAGCGACAAATATCAACGCGTTGCCTTATGGTATATGTATCCATCGGAATGATAGCTTTCTATTGGATATAGACAAAGCGATAAATGTCAAGCAAATTTATTTAGTAAAAGACTCGAAGCGTATTGAAGCTTTGGAGGCTGCAGGAGTTGCTTCAGCGGCAGTGAAAATTAAAAATCTGGATGGCATACAGTTTTTCAGAGGATGTACGAATTTAAAAATTACATCTAACGCAGTGGAAGGTAAGCTCGATTTAAGTTCTCTTTCTAAGCTTGATACATTAGAAATGAATGCCAATTTGGTGAATCAACTAATTGTACCTTCTTCCATTATGCGTTTGAGATATAGCTCAAGTACAAATGCCACAGATCAGGAACGTTTGACTGAGATAAATTTAAGAAATGCATTTAAGGCTCAGCATATCTACTTGCCTAATCATTTGATCACTCAAGCAGGATTGGTTTTACCTTTATCTTATCCGAACCTTATTGATTTAGATTTAGCCGGTAATGCAGGTGCACCGTTTGAAATACCTCTGGCTCTGTTTAATCAGTTAGTGATTAAAAACGGAGTAATTGCGGAGGAAGATAAAGGAGAAGAGCCAACTGATAAAAACTATCTTATTAAGGACAGAGCTTTTGCTGATTATCTTTTTTACCTGATGAATGATGAAAAAGATCAGTCTTTAAGACTACCTGAAGGTTTGGTATCTAAAACGGATAATCAGGTTTTTCTAAATAAAGAAATAGCAGCTGATTTTACAGGAACACTGAATATAAGTAAAGCATCATCGTATATATCTAAACTGCAAGAAGCCGGTGTGTCTACGGCAGATACGAAAATCGCAGATGCAGACGGATTACAATTCTTTACATCATTAACAGAGTTAATCGCTACTTCTAACGCGTTTACAGAAGAATTACTTTTAAGTGATTTGTTGCAATTGGAAAGATTAATCGTTCGTACAGCAGGAGTAAGTAAAATTGATTTATCGGCCAATATCAATTTGGTATATCTCGATTTGCAAGGTTCAACATCTAAATCACTCAATAGATTGAAGGGTATTGATTTAAGAAATAATCTGAAGCTTAACTATGTTAATCTGAGTGCAAACGAAATTGATCCAGCTAATTTTCATTTATCCACTGCTTATACAGATTTGAGAACATTAAACATGGGTAAAAATAAAGTGAACAATATCGAA
The DNA here is from genome assembly GCA_051650425.1 of Bacteroidales bacterium. Taxonomy (GTDB): domain Bacteria; phylum Bacteroidota; class Bacteroidia; order Bacteroidales; family UBA7332; genus UBA7332. Next base: position 2,449 of record JBOFIZ010000355.1, on the reverse strand, counting down.
GTATCCTATCTGATTTCATCATCATTATATGATCAGTTAGGGAATGAAAGTGCTGATAAAGCAGGGTTAGTTCGCGGTGAGTAATAATCTATAAAATAAATTTCAATGACATTATTAAGTGTAATAATTGCCGTACAATTTATTCTTCTGACGGCTTATTGGTTATACAAAAAATATAATCCACAGGTGGTACTGATGGTTACTGGTATTTCTATGCTGGCGATCGCAGCTTTGTTGGGTGATGCATTAGATCCGGTCAAACCTACCGGAGGAGCTTTTTTTGATCTGTTTAAAATTGTTGTAGAAACATTCTCTACAAACCTTCTGCGTGTAGGTCTGATGATTATGTCTATTGGGGGTTATGTTGCTTATATGAAGCAGATTAAAGCCAGTGATGCTTTGGTTTACGTTTCGATGCAACCATTATCTCTGTTTCGTAAATATCCGTATATAGCAGCTATTTCTATTATTCCTATCGGTCAGTTACTATTCATCTGTACGCCGAGTGCAGCAGGATTAGGGTTGTTATTGGTAGCTTCGATTTTGCCAGTATTGGTGAATTTAGGCGTTAGCCGTTTAACCGCAGTATCAGTAATCTCCGCTTGTACCGTTTTCGATATGGGACCAGGTTCTGCAAACACAGCCAAAGCTTCCGAATTACTGGAAATGAATAATGTAATGTACTTTATTGAGTATCAGCTTCCAATGGCTATTCCTTTAACTATTCTGTTGATGGTCTTGTATTACTTTACGAACAGATATTTTGATAAAAAAGATATTGAATCGGGTAAAATCGTGGCAGAGAAACCAATCCAGTTAAGTGAAATGAAGATTGATGTACCAATGATTTTTGCCATATTACCGGTTCTTCCATTATTGATGCTGATCATCTTTTCAAAATACTTACAACTTTTTCATCCGGCAATAGAGCTTGATACCACGACAGCTATGGTCGTGTCTTTATTTATTGCCATGCTATTTGAATTATTCAGAACGAAGAGTTTCAGATCAGCATATAATAGTGTCAAAGCATTCTGGAACGGAATGGGTAAAGTGTTTACGGATGTTGTGACATTAATCGTATGTGCTGAAATCTTTTCAATGGGATTAATCAGACTGGGCTTAATAGATGCATTGGTTGAGGGAGCTTCTCAACTTGGATTTTCAGGAGTAGCAATCGGTATTTGCATAACGATACTTATCTTCCTTGCTGCTATGCTTATGGGTAGTGGTAATGCATCATTCTTTTCTTTTGGTCCGTTAGTACCTTCAATAGCTCAAAAGCTCGGAATACCTTCTGTTGACTTGGTGCTTCCGATGCAATTATCAGCGAGTATGGGACGTGCAACTTCTCCAATTGCAGGGGTCATTATAGCCATTGCCGAAGTTGCAGGTGTATCTCCTTTTGATCTTGCTAAAAGAAATTTGATTCCACTTGGTGGAGCTTTAATGTTCATGCTATGCTATAACTATCTAATACTGTAAACCGCTATGATTAAATTAATAAAGAACGCTCGTCTCTACACTTCTGTAGAGACTGAGCTTACTGATATTCTTATTTGTGATAATAAGATTCAGCAGATTGCACCGCAAATAGAGACAGGTAATTTACAAGTAGAAGTTATAGATGCCAAAGGATATTGGGTTACACCAGGTTTAATAGATATACATGTTCATGTTATTGGCGGTGGAGGACAAACCGGATTCAGTTCTTTAGCCCCGGAGGTTCGTGTTGAACGTTTAGTCGAATGTGGTACAACTACCGTTGTCGGCTTACTCGGGACAGATGGTTTTGTAAAACAACTGCCACAATTGTATGCGAAAACTATGTCACTGCGAATGAATGGTCTTTCGGCATATATGTTAACCGGATTTTATGGACTGCCAACTCCTACAATAACAAATTCTATTGCCGAGGATTTGATTTATACAGATCCGGTTATCGGTTGTAAAATAGCTATGTGTGATGACCGGAGCTCATATCCTACAAAAGAAGAACTGTTGCGTATCATAAATCAGGTACGTTTAGGAGGTTTTACATCAGCTAAAGGAGGCGTAATGCATGTGCATCTGGGCGGTCTTCCTGAAGGTATGACATTGTTGCTGGAAATAGCTAGTGAATACCCGTCATTAATAGGGTATATTTCCCCGACACATACTATACGAACAGAGAATCTTTTTAATCAAGCTATTGAATTTGCAAAGCTGGGAGGTATGATTGATATTTCCACAGGAGGCACCAAGTTTACGGAACCTTATAAAGCCGTATTGCAAGCTATGGATAACGGAGTAGAGTTGAGTAAAATGACCTTTAGTAGTGATGGGAATGCTGGAGTCAGACGTATAGATCCTCAAACAGGTATCGATACCTATACTTTAGCTCCTCTTCATCTGAATCTGCAACAGACCGTAAAACTAATTACAGACGGAGGTCTGCATCCGAAAGATG
>JBOFIZ010000354.1:0-1350 GCA_051650425.1 Bacteroidales bacterium | reverse complement strand
GCATTTCACTCATCATGCCGAAAGGTATTCCCGAAAACTGAACAAACCATTGATCCGGTGTCATTTGATCATACCAGAAGTGCTCACCAAACCATAGTCTGTCCAAATATGGAAAGAAGTCGGTATATTGATTAGCTGGACCCTTCGAATAATTTGTATTTGAATGTAGATCTATTACTGCTTCCGGTCTGTACATAGATATTATTCTACGAATACGCTTCATCACATTACGATCAAACGAAACATCATCCATATAAATCCCATCAATATGATAGTTTTCAAACATCCAGCGTAACCCTTCCAGATAATAATTTATCCAACGGGAAAAACCACTTAATACCAATGCAGCATCTGCCTCCTGCCCAGGTAGCTCGGTATACCAGGCCGGACGATAATCTTCGATTAAATGCTCCATATGCCAAGGTGTCCCAAAACCTACACCCGGCGCAAAAATCTCCTGATTCAAGCTTTTTAATGCATAGATCTCTTGAACATAATTGGATAACTCCCTAATTGTATAATAGAGTTTAACTTTCCGATCCTGCAAATGTTGTTCATTTATAAAAGCAATTAACGAATCACGAACAATAAACGGATAATTAATCACAGGATTCAATCTCTTCGAATGATGAATATTTGCAATGTTAGCTCCTTCTTCTGCTGCTTTATTGAAATCAGATGATTCTGCATGAAAATAGCGTTCATTGAAATGCTTCTTTGTATTCACCGGCTTAACAGGAGTTACCAAAAGAGCAAATTCAAACTTAATACCTTTCGATCCTAATAATGTATCGCCTATATTGACAAAAACATTATTTCGATCCAGTTTGATATTCCCTTTTCCCGAATTAAACCAACTGGCAGGTGCTACAGGCTTATAATCATTCAAAAGGGGTCCATGATATGAGCCTCCTCTGAATTCGACATGCAATCCTGCTTTATCAGATCCGATCCAATAACTATCCCAGGGGCCGTTCCATTTCCATTCATACTTCTGAGGATTTAATCCTCCGGGATAACCTAATCCCATAAAATATGCTGCTGTTGAAGGCGTATAAACCGTTTGTAACTGCACGTCTTTAATCTGTACATCTGCATCACTTTCGAGGGTAATACTATAATGGATATAGCCATCATATTCCATTATGGCTTCGCATTTATAATCGACTCCGGAGGCCGAACCTTTTGCTTCCCACGTTATCTGTCCTTCGCCTTTTGCTGTTAAAGCAGAACGAACTGCATTAAAGCATAAGATTCCCTGATCTGTCATTACAGTAAGTTTAATGGGCATCTCCAAAACTTCATTCCCATTCACTGTAATAGATGAAGGTAGTCCGTTTTCATCCAACT
>JBOFIZ010000353.1:0-3313 GCA_051650425.1 Bacteroidales bacterium | reverse complement strand
CTAATAATTGGATGAATATTCAAATGATTAGTTTTGTAGATTTTGAAGTCAGAGAGGTTTTTCAATTAATCAATTTGTCACAGCGTAGAGCCCTGATAGCTAAAACAGTATATGAGCTGAAAAAATATATTCAGAGTACAGTAATTATTTAAATGTAGGGGTTTTGAAGAATATGGCGAAAGTGCTTGGCAGGGGCGAAAGATATTCGTATATGATTGGTCAGGGAGAGTGATTGCAGAGTTAAATTCAGATATTGATCTATCCTGCATAGCAGTTTCTAAAGACAATAAAACGCTTTATGCAATGGCTTTAAATCCTGATCCTTTTCTTGTGAGTTTTGAATTGCCGGATTTTCGTCATTTATTTTAATGCTTAAATATATGATATAATAAGAGAACAGTCGTGTTAAATATAATTGTTCTTTTATAGCCTTTAAAGGAGTTGGAAGTATAGAATATGATCTGAATGGGGAAGTGGAAATGTATTTGCATATTTCTGTAAATGGCATGATGTGGTATATTGTGTTTGTAGTATTTATTTATAAATAATTTGATAATTAAAAAAATAATTACTTTATTTGCGATATGATTAGTGAAAAATAGCATAAGAGGGAGGTTGAGTGTTCTTTATTTTAAAAAGTTCTATGGAGATGAAAAACGATGCTGTTAACTTAAAAATAGAATAAAGTATCGATTCAAATGAAAAAAGTATTACCGTTGGTGTTCTTGTTTTGCCTTCTCTCATGTAAGAAGGATAGTAAAAGGGAGTTCTCCGAACAGATTAATCATTGGATGGGGCGACAAATCGAATATCCCAATGATATGGTTTTTGTGAAATTTGCTAAAGATACAGTAGCGTTTCCTTTTGAAAAATCTGACTATAAAGTATTGGTCTATGTGGATTCAACGGGTTGTACCAGTTGTAAGCTGCAATTGCAAAGATGGAAGAATCTTATGGCTCAAACAGATTCGCTTATAGGTAAACAAATTTCTTATTTGTTTATATTTCAGACAAAAGATAAAAAGGAACTACAATATCTGTTGAAATGCGATGCTTTAGACTATCCTATAGTTATGGATGTCGATAACTCGTTCAATAAAATAAATAATTTACCTGAAAACGCGATCTTTCATACTATGCTTTTAGATAAAGAAGATAAAGTATTGGTGATAGGCAATCCTATTCATAACCCTTCCGTAAAAGAACTCTATCTGCAGAGGCTTTTTGATAAATCAATGACAAAAGATACTAAATATACAGGCTTGCAATTCAAAATTAATGATTTAGAATTAGGTGAAATAGCTTTGGGTGATACAGTGCAAACTGAAGTAATCGTGGAGAATACCGGAAAAGAGCCTTTTGAATTAAAAGATATCCTGACATCGTGCGATTGCACACATGCTAAAGCTGATTGGAAGAATATCCCTCCGAAGCAACAGGCTATTGTAGAAATATATTATGTTGCCGATAAAAAAGGAGATTTTATGCGTACAGTTTCTGTTTACGGAAACATCAAAGAGAAATCAATTACACTAAATATTTTTGGCAAAGTAATATAGTCTGGAACAGAATAAAAAAGGAGTTTCTACTTTCTCGTTGAAAATAAAGAACAGAAACTCCCCGAATCATTCTTATCCAATCCTAAAAAGAAAGGAGGTGAATTACGTAGATGCAAAAATAATCAATTAGATTGGGCGAGAATCGAATTAGCCTAGAGTTTTTGTGTGTAATACCGCAAAACGTCTAAATATTCGTAATATGAAATAGTATAAATACTTAACCGTAATATTTTATGAAAACTAAAAAAGTACTTTTCGCAGCTGCTTTTGCGGCAGTAACATTGCTTTCAGGATATAATTATGTTCAAAATAATAATAAGGTAAAACTATCTGACTTGGCTTTAGCTAATGTAGAGGCTTTAGCGAGCGGCGAGTTTGATCCCACATCCTGCATAGGTCCTTGTTTTTTTGATCCTAATTGGAACTGTGAGGGTTATAATTCAAATGGTTTAGTTAAAGTTTGCTTCTATTTTAGAACTAATTGGTAACTTTTTTGGTGGGTAAGATTATTTTATCCACCAGATTTTATTCAAATAATTATATATGAAGAAACTGATTGTAATTGAATTTCTTTTGATGTTCTCAGCAGTATTTTATGCTCAGAATATCAACTGGATGAATGAAAAAAAGGATCCTTTTTCATTGAAAAGCAAGAGTAACTTTTTTCGACAAGATAGTACCGGAGGAGAAACGATTCGCTATCGTGCCGTAAAAAATGAATCGGAAAAATCTTATTTTCCTACAGGCAATTATGTGAAGTATAAGGTGAAGACAGAAAAGCAGAAAGATGAGCTTGCATTATACCTTGTTCTGAAAGGATATAAGTTTAACATGCCGATCAATATCAAAGATGATAGTGTATTGATTGGAAAAAGACTAAAAACTAATGAGCGATTTGTGTCGGAAGTACTTGTTGATACAAATGATGTGAAATTCCTGACAATCTACTCGATGATGCCGCTAATGATGCAAATCAATCGTCAACCATTAACACCTGGAAAAAGATTCTCGGTTCTTCCTTTTCAGCAAGGAGTGAAGACAACAACAAAAGGAGCATTTCTTCTGATTTATGAAGATGATGAGAAACGGAATGTCTATAAATATCTGAAGAAATTTGCAAAAGATCAGGTATTGTTGCTGCCGTTTAATCCACAGACAGAGCCTTTTTCTAAAATAGAAAGATACTTTATTGTAGATCCCCTGATAGTTAAATGAGATGAAGAGATTAATTTATATATACTTGAATGTCCTGTTTTCTTTATTTACGATTTATGCATGTAAATCCAAGGATGGATATATTGATTCTGAAAGATTCACGCTCGCTAACTTCGAAAAGATTGATACTTTACATTCTCAGCAGACTCTATTGTTTGATGAACCAGTGCTCAGACCTATTAAATCATTGGTTGTAGATTCATTCCTCTTCCTGATCAATTTTCAGACTGAATATCAGGTTGATCGGTATAATCTGGTTACTAAGAAAAAAACAGGTGAATTAATTTCTTTTGGAAGCGGACCCAATGAGGTCATCGCAGCAATAGCTATTTCTGCTACAGATTCTAATGTAATGGTATTTGATGGACAAAGCCGTAAGGCTTTGATTTATGACAAACATTCTTTTTGTTTTGATGCGGAACCAGAGCCTGTACATACAATATCATTTACGGATTATATAGATAATATTTTGATGACACCTGATCAACAGATTATTTCTACGGCCCGTAATAAAGACCTGAAAAAAATATCAACGTTTG
>JBOFIZ010000352.1:0-1345 GCA_051650425.1 Bacteroidales bacterium | reverse complement strand
TACTCGTTTATTTGCTATATGCTTACAAGTTTAAGTACGGCATACTTTTTTGGTTTTGCTTTGGGGCTTCAGGAAGAAGGTCTTTGGTATGGGTTTGTTGCCGGGCTTACACTTGCATCTGTATTGTATTTGACACGTTGGGAGAGACTTATTCGTAGTCGAATTCGTGTTCGGCTGGCTTATTGTTAAATTCAAAAAACAGGTTGAAAATGCATCTTCTGTAAATTTAACAATTAGAAAAGAACCTCCGATATTGATTATTAATATCTTTGCACTGAAAAGCCTCGTCTGTTTCTTGAAAAAGAATGCAGAGGGCTTTTTTTTATGATTACAGCTTTTAAGCTTTTTATTAATCTGTCGGTGATCCCGAATCATCGATTTTATTATTCTATTTTCTGCAAGATGTTGATAACCTTTATTGTTCTTTACTTAGTAATTACAGTGGGGATAGGCGTTTATGCTTCGAAGAAAATTCGGACAGGTGACGACTATGTGAATGCGGGACGTAATCTTCCGTTTTTCTTTAACTCATTTGCATTGTTTGCAATGTGGTATGGTGCTGAAACTATTTTTGGTGCTGCCGGCCGGTTTATGGAATCCGGTCTGATTGGTGTAATTGAAGAGCCTCTCGGGGCAGCTTTGTGTTTAGTGCTTTTCGGAGCTTTCCTGGCAAAACCTTTGTACAAAAGGAATATTCTGACAATTGCCGATTTATTCAAAGAAGCCTACGGAGATAAGATTGAATTTATCTCTTCTTGTTTTATGTTGGTTACGTACATTGGGTACATAGCTGCGCAGATGGTTGCTTTGGGAATTTTGCTAAAGTTGATCATCGGCCTTGAGTTATCAACGGGTATCCTTATCTCATCAGCTGTCGTTACAGCTTATACATTTGCAGGAGGTATGTGGGCTGTGTCGATAACGGACTTCTTTCAATCTATTATGATTGTGCTGGGTTTGTGTGTTTTGTGTTTTACTCTGGTTACACAAATCGGAGGACTGGATGTCGTTTTAGATAGTGCACCGAAAGGTTTTTTCAATATATTGCCTGAGAAAAATGCCGAATCAATCAACGAGTGGGTTACGGCCTGGATGGTTATTGGTTTGGGGTCGTTGGCCTCACAGGATATTTTTCAACGCGTAAACTCAGCCAAGAACGTTAAGGTAGCTGTTCGTTCAACTTATTTTGGTGCGGGAATGTATTTATTCTTCTCTATTATACCGATGCTGATTGCTTTATGTGTTCGTATTATGGATCCTGCACGTGTACAAGCAGGTACAAGTGTCGATTTTCAAGAAATAATTCCTCAGATAGCAGTAAGTAGCGGTAATCCGTTTGTGCAGA
>JBOFIZ010000351.1:0-1130 GCA_051650425.1 Bacteroidales bacterium | reverse complement strand
CAAATAAGACGTTCTAATTCATTACAAACACTAAAAATGATAGTAACTCTGCAACTATATGTCAGCGCTACTATTCATAACCAGTTTAAATAAGACAGAACAACAACGCGAATATAAGGCTTTTTAAATTAAAACAGTCTGTTTTATAGCTGTTGATTTCTCGCTTTTTTATTAATGAATGAAAAAAAACAAGCCTTAGCACTTTTCGACACCAATACCGGGGGCTTCAGACAATTCAATTTTACCATCTTTTACTAACATTCCGCGAAAGCAATCATTTGCAATCAAAACGTTCCCGTCAAGATCAGCCCAGTCAACCGCAGGAGAAAGTTGTGATGCCGCTGAAATGGCACATGAAGTTTCAGTCATACAGCCCAACATAACTTTCATATCCAACGAGCGGGCTAATGTGATCATTTTAGAAGCTTCACGCATACCTGTACATTTCATTAACTTGATATTAATCCCGGAGAATACGCCTTTAAGATCCATCAAATCTGCTAATCGCTGCAACGACTCGTCAGCAATAACAGGCAACGGACTGTGCTGTGTAAGCCAGGCTAAATCATCAATCCGTTCTTTATACATGGGTTGCTCAATAAAAATAACACCTTGTTCCTTAAGCCATAATATCATATCCAATGCCTCATTCCGATCCTTCCATCCCTGGTTTGCATCTACACAGATCGGCTTATCGGAAACAGAACGGATAGTGCGAATCAAATCCTTATCTGTATCTGATCCTAATTTAACTTTTAAGATTTCATAAGGCGCTTCAAGCGTTTTCTCCCGGACTATATCGGGAGTATCCATTCCGATTGTATAAGAGGTCATTGGAGTATTATCCGGATTGAATCCCCATAAGCGAAACCAGGGTTCTCCGATCAGCTTCCCTGTTAAATCATGCAACGCAATATCAACAGCAGCTTTTGCAGCTGTATTCTTTTCATCAATCCGATCTACATAATTTAAAATATCCTCTATCAGGAATGGAGAAGAAAACTGTTCCAGATTTACTTTACTCAAAAAACGCATAACAGACTCTGTGGATTCACCCAGATACGGAGGCATACTAGCTTCTCCATAACCAGTCACTCCGTCGTATTCGATTTCTGTAAGTACTGCCGGTG
>JBOFIZ010000350.1:0-1104 GCA_051650425.1 Bacteroidales bacterium | reverse complement strand
GCTCCCACGCAGACGCTGGCAATGATGCAGGCGCCCCCCAAAATTGACGGTTTTTTCTTCATAATCCCTTCTTTTAGTCATACACCGATGTTGCATAAATAGCGGGGTATGATGCCAGTATTTATCATCAGATGCACATCATGAACATGACAAATTCACATCTATTCTTACCTCGCACATATATACAGGAGAGATGATAGTGTGATGTTAGCCTCATTTTTTATTGTGGACCATTGGTATTCTGAGAGAATAAACAACTCAACCATTTATTAACCATGCCTTCTACATCAATATATAAATATTTTCCAGTCAACCAATACACCCTTGCAACATTCCTTAACAAAAAAATATGGTTTTCATTTCCTCAAGACTTCAATGATCCATTCGATTGTCAAATAAACGCCGATAAAACATGTTCAAAAGCCTGCTGTGAACAATGCCGTGATGCTTATGGGCCACAATGCGATCAGTTTCTCTGTGCACTCCGGCAATTAACGCTCGACCAAAGCATAGATATAAAGCAAGTCGCCAAGAGCACCAACGACCAACTGAAGAGAGTCGGTGTAAGCTGTTTTAGCAAAAATAACAATAACATCCTGATGTGGTCACACTATGCAGATTCTCATAAAGGGATCTGTGTTGAATTTGAACAAGATGCTCTTTTCAATGAAAAAATAAAATTTTCTGATGTGAAATATCATGAAAGCTTCCCATTCGACGAGTTGCAAAATTCGCTTTGGTCATGTGAAGAGGATTGGGGTGATAATTCAACCCCTATGGATAGGGTTATAGCTGTATTTAGCGATGCTATTCTTACTACAAAATATAAAGCATGGGAAGGTGAAGAGGAAGTTCGGGCTATATATACAGGGCCTGATGATTTCAAAAGCGACGGGGGATTCATTTTTTCACCACCTGCGATAAAGAATGTATTTTTTGGCTGTAAGACAAGTGCGCGAGATATGGCAACGATAAAACTGTTGTTTACGGGAAAAGAGTTCAGCGCCGTTCGTTTTTTCATGATGAAAAAAGCCGCGGATGAGTATTCGCTCCAGCCCGAAGAAATGGTCAGATAACCCGACCGTCAACCGCAACCCGATATCA
>JBOFIZ010000349.1:0-7292 GCA_051650425.1 Bacteroidales bacterium | reverse complement strand
AAGAAACCTTGGACAAAGGGTTATCTAAAACTAAAGAAAGTGTCTTTTCGAAACTTTCTCGTGTCATCGTAGGTAAATCCAAAGTTGACGATGAGGTACTTGACCGTTTGGAGGAAGTGTTGATCACTTCGGACGTTGGCGTGGAAACTACGCTTAAGATTATTACGCGTATTGAAAAACGTGCAGCAAATGATAAATATGTCAGTCAGGATGAATTGAATGAGCTGCTGAAAGATGAGATAGCATCGCTTCTTACTGAAAATAACTCCGAAGATGTAGCTGAATTTACAGTGCCAAAAGATAAGAAGCCATATGTGATAATGGTTGTGGGTGTGAATGGCGTTGGAAAAACGACTACAATTGGTAAACTGGCTTATCAGTTTAAGAAAAGTGGACTGAAAGTCTATTTAGGTGCAGCCGATACATTTCGTGCAGCAGCTGTTGAACAGCTATGTATTTGGGGTGAACGAGTGGGGGTTCCGGTTGTGAAACAAAAGATGGGTTCTGATCCGGCATCTGTTGCTTTTGATGCGTTGAGTTCAGCAAAAGCAAATGATGCAGATGTGGTTATCATTGATACAGCAGGGCGTCTTCACAATAAAATCGGCTTAATGAATGAGCTGACAAAAATCAAAAATGTAATGCAGCGGGTTGTTCCGGGTGCTCCGGATGAAGTTTTGCTTGTTTTAGATGGTTCAACCGGACAAAATGCTTTTGAGCAAGCGAAGCAGTTTACAGCCGCTACAGAAGTAAATGCATTAGCGATTACGAAACTGGATGGTACAGCAAAAGGTGGTGTTGTGATTGGTATATCTGATCAGTTTAAGACACCGGTGAAATATATTGGTCTTGGAGAACGCATGGAAGACCTTCAGGTTTTCAATCGTCGGGAATTTGTTGATTCTCTTTTCGGAGGAAAGAAACTATAAATAATATAGGAGTTGCTTGGGTATTTATTATAAGCTAAGCAGTATCTGAACATATTTTGAAAAAAGTCAAACGGAACACACTGTCGGAAAATATTTTTTTTCGTAGTCTGTTCCGTTTTTATTCCATAAATAAGTATGATTAAGAATAAAGTAGATATTATTACTTTAGGTTGCTCTAAGAATCTGGTTGATTCAGAGCAGTTGTTGAAACAGCTTCAGGCTGGTGGTTACAGTGTTGCTCATGATTCAGATCATGTAAATGGCGAAATTGTAGTTATTAATACCTGTGGGTTTATTGGTGATGCAAAAGAAGAGTCTATAGATATGATTCTACGCTTTTGTGAGGCAAAAAAGCATCGTAAAATTAAGAAGCTTTATGTGATGGGTTGTTTGTCGGGTCGATATATCGAGGATCTTCCACGAGAAATACCTGAAGTAGACAAGTTTTATGGAAAGTTTGACTGGAAATCATTGTTGGCTGATCTGGGCTCTGCTTATGATGATCGTCTGCACAACGAGCGTATATTGACAACACCTTCTCATTATGCTTATGTGAAGGTAGGAGAAGGTTGTAATCGTACATGTGCGTATTGTGCTATTCCGATTATTACAGGTAAATATCAGTCCCGTTCTATTGAGGATATTGAAGACGAAGTGCGTAAGTTAGTTGCACAGGGTGTAAAGGAGTTTCAGATAATTGCACAGGATCTTACTTTCTACGGATGGGATCTGTATCGTGAGTTCAAGATTGCAGAATTGGTAGAACGTATTTCGGATATACCCGGAGTTGAATGGATTCGTTTACATTATGCCTATCCGGCACAATTTCCGATGGATCTTCTTCGTGTAATGCGTGAGCGGGATAATGTATGCAAATATCTGGATATAGCACTACAGCATATCAGTGATCCTGTTCTGTCACGGATGAAACGTCACGTTACAAAGGAAAAGACTTACGAATTGTTACGCAAGATACGTGAGGAGGTTCCTGGAATACATTTGAGAACAACTTTGCTGGTTGGTTTTCCCGGTGAAACGGAACAGGACTTTGAAGAACTGAAAGAGTTTGTTCAGGACATGCGTTTCGAACGTATGGGGGCGTTTCCGTATTCGGCCGAAGAAGATACATATTCTTATAAGCACTATGAGGATGACATCCCGGAAGAGGTTAAACAAGAACGTATGGATGTGTTGATGGCTTTGCAGGAATCAATAGCTGCAGAGCATAGTCAGTCTAAAGTCGGACAGACTCTTAAAGTGATCATTGATCGCGAAGAAGGTGATTATTATATTGCCCGTACTGAATTTGATTCTCCCGAAGTTGATCCTGAGGTTTTAATCTCTAACTCAGAACCATTGGAAATCGGTGGAATGTATAAAGCAAAGATTACCCGAGCTCAGGTATTTGATTTATACGGTGAAATTGTAAAATAAACGAGTGTCTGATATAAGCCTCTGATAAATACTTAAAGTGTTTGTCAGAGGTTTTTTTTATGCTCGTAGTTCAGATAGGACGTTGGAGTGAGTTTGATAATTTGATTTAGTTACTGTTTCTTGGTGTATTATTATTACTTGTTGCTCTTTTAGTGTGATTGTATATTCATTGTATGTGAAAATGTATTTTGTTTTAGAGGGTTTGTGTTATCTTGTTGCGTTTATGTATTAGCTAATTTTTATTCTATGAAAATATTTCATTGTTTAGCTTCTGTGATATAGTGTAAGTAATAGTTGATATAATATGACAAAGTGATAATAATATGTATATTTCTATGATAAATATTCTTTTTGCACTCGGATATGTGTTTTTTTTATAAAATCAGATAAAAAAATACCAATTAAATTTTGTAGATAATTATCAATGATTACATTTGTCGAGAGGTGTATAACTATAAGTTGTTTTGTCTTGTTTAACATATTGTGAGTACGGAAAACACAAGAAAGTGCCATCGGAAAATGAGTGAAGTTGAAAATAGCAGGGAGGCAATATGTAAACAATTGATGACAAAACACAATGGCGGGATCGTAAGGTTTTAATATAAAGATTAATAGATGCCACAGAACGATATTTTATATTTTATACCCTCCTTGATCAACGGGAAAATCCAAAAGAAATTATTTCAGAGTATATATATTTATGTTTAACAATTAGATTGTTTTATGAGAAGATTAACATTTCTATTGTTCTGCCTGTTTTTAGGTGTGGGGCTTATGTCTGCCCAAAAAAAAGTAACAGGGACTGTTCTGTCAGCAGAAGATGGACAGCCAATTATCGGTGTGGCTATTATGGCTAAGGGAACATCGATAGGTACCGTAACTGATTATGATGGGAATTTTTCATTTGATGTTCCTGAAAGTACAAAGTTTTTAACATTTACGTATGTAGGAATGAAACCTCTTGAGGAAGCGGTTAAGCCACATATGGTTATTAAAATGAATTCTCTATCTCAGGATCTTGATGAAGTTGTTATTACAGCTATGGGTATGAAAAGAGATCGTAAAGCTCTTGGTTACGCAGCGCAGGATTTAAAGTCAGACCAGCTGAACACAGATGGAACAACCTCTTTAGCGAGTGCAATCCAAGGTAAACTTACGGGTGTTGATATTCGTCAGTCATCGGGTATGCCGGGTGCTTCATCACAAATCGTAATTCGTGGAGCACGCTCTTTCTCAGGTAATAATCAACCGCTTTATGTTGTTGATGGTATGCCAATCAGCTCATCACCGGACTTTTCTACAGGTAACTCCGTAACGGGAGCTAATATCTCAGACAGAAGTATTGATATCAATCCGGAAGATATTGAGAGTATCAATGTTTTGAAAGGACAAGCAGCATCAGCTCTTTATGGTATTCGTGCTTCAAATGGTGTAATCGTTATTACAACAAAACGCGGAGCTAAAAATACGGCAAAACCACAAATCACAATATCTACTAACCTGAGTGCAGAACGCGTTTCTCGTAAATTCGAGCGTCAGACAGTTTATGCACAAGGTAATAGTGTAGCTTCAGGTTACAATCCGGGTTCATCTATGTCATGGGGTCCGAAAATCACAGACTTACCTAATGATCCGAAATATGGTGGTAATAAAGAAGCTGATTCTCAATACCATGGAATGTATTATAATCCTAAAATGAAAGATGCCGGTCTTAGTGGCTGGACTACTCCTCAGATTTACGATAATGTAGGTGATTTTCTTGGAACTGGATTTACTGAAAATACAAATGTTTCAGTATCTCAGACGAAAGATAAAATCGGATATTCTTTTGGTGTAAGTAACTCGTTCCAGAATGGTATTATACCTTCTACAGGGATGAATCGTTGGGGTGCACGCGGGTTAGTTGACTGGCAATTGACAGACGAGTTTAAAACCGGATTCTCAATCAACTATTCAAATGTGAATATTACATCGGCTCCGGGTGCAAATTCAGGGATTATGAATGTTGTTTATTCAGCTCCATCTGAATACAACCTGAAAGGCATACCTTATAACATGCCAAATGATCCTACAAAACAAATTTCATTCCGTTCGACTAGTTTTAACAACCCTTACTGGTGGGCTGAAAATGATGAGTATCGTCAGCAAACTGACCGTGCTTTTGGTAATGCATACTTAGAGTACCGTCCAAAAATTGGCTGGGGTGATAATTATGATTTAGTTTTCCGCGAACAATTAGGTATCGACTTTTATACATCAACTTATAATGATGTGGCAGAGGTTGGATCTGCATCAAACCCGAAAGGTCAGATTAATAATTACGGAACAACAAAAAATATCTTCAATAACTTATTTACTGCAACTTGGTCCGGAAAATGGGATGATTGGCATGTGGATGTATTGTTAGGTAATGAGGTGAATCAAAATAATGATCGTATCTGGGATTATTTCGGAAGTAACTTTAACTTTTATGGATTGCCGGTTATTGGTAATGCTACAAACTTTACATCAGTAGAGTATACAAGAAAAGATCGTACTGTCGGCTTCTTTGGAAGTGTTTCTGCATCTTATGCGAATATGCTTTATCTGACTCTTACAGGACGTAATGACTTTGTTTCGACAATGCCGAGAGGTAGCAGAAGTTTCTTCTATCCATCTGTATCTTTGGGATGGATCTTTACAGAGATGGAAGGGTTGAAAGAAAACCCGATATTGTCTTTCGGTAAAGTGCGTACATCTTTTGCACAGGTAGGTCAGGCAGGCAAATATTATGATAATTACATGACAGTGCCTTCGTATGGTGGTGGTATGTATTCTTATGCTCCGGTGAACTATCCGATTAACGGTGTCTCTTCTTATACTCCTTATGGCGTACTTTATGATCCGAATCTGAAACCGCAAAACACATCGAATATTGAAGCCGGATTTGATTTGGCTTTCTTCAATAATCGTTTGCGTTTAGATTATACATATAGTTATCAGGATGTAAAAGATCAGATCTTTACTGTGCCTATTGATGGATCTACGGGATACAGTTCATTGATGACTAATGCTGGTCAGATGAAAACAAATTCACATGAATTTACTATTAACGGAGCAATTTTAGAAAATAAAGATTACTCACTTGATTTAGGGGTAAACTTTACTAAAATCAAAAATGAAGTTGTGAAATTAGCTCCGGGTGTAGAGTCTATTATGTTAGGTGGATTCGTAGAGCCTCAGGTAAGAGCACAGGAAGGTGCTACATATCCAAACTTATATGGTGTAGCTTTCCAGAGAGATGAAAAAACAGGTATGTTGCTTCTTGATAACAAAGGTTTACCTATGGGTACATCAAGTAGTGTAAATTTAGGAAACTGTTCTCCGGATTTTGTTATGGGCTTCAACTTAGGAGCACGTTATAAAAGAGTTTCTTTAAGCACAACATGGAACTGGCAACATGGTGGTAAAATGTATCATGGAACGAATATGGTTATGAACTATTTCGGAGCAACGAAAGAATCATTACCGTATCATGAAGGAGAAATTGAAGTGACAGGTATCTCAAAGGAAACAGGTAAAGAGGTAACGATGAAAGTTAATGGTCAGGATTACTATCAGGCTTATTATGATGTAACGGAATCAGGTATCTATGATCAGAGCTTCTTGAAATTACGTGATGTTACTTTGACTTATCAACTGCCTAAATTCAAAGGTATTGATATCTCAGTATTTGGTTTTGCACGTAATATCCTTATCTGGTCAAAAATGCCGAACTTCGATCCCGAATCTTCACAAGGTAACGGAAACATGGGTGGATACTTTGAGCGTTTCTCATTACCAAATACCTCAAGCTATGGTGGAGGTTTAAAATTGACGTTTTAATTAATAATTTGAAGTGATGAAAAAAAATATATTAGTAGCCTTAGCATCCTTAGTTATGGTAACATCATGTTCAGAGGATGTGATGGATAAAATTAATAAGGATAACAATAATCCAAGTGTAGATGTCGTTCCTGCTAAGTTTTCAATTACAGATGCAATTATGAGTTCTGCTTTTTCCACAATCAGTGGAAATTATGCATGGCTTGCATCTACGTTTACGGAGCAAGAATTCGGAACAGGTAACAATCAGTTAATGAAAGCTGAATTACGTAACCCGAGTGAAGTTGCTGCTTCTACGACTTACAATAATGAGTGGAATGGAACGTATAGCAATATTGCAAACCTGAGAAATATTATCAAAAAAACAAGTCCGGGAGGTTTGAATGCCGATCAAAAGGATATTTTAGGTATGGCTCAGACTTTGTTCGCTTTGAATATGGGTATTCTTACAGATCTTCACGGGGATGTACCTTGTTCAGAGGCCGGAATGGGCGCAGCTATCTTAACGCCTAAGATTGATACACAGGAAAGTATTTATACAGGTTCGGTATTAGGTATGCTTAATGAAGCAATTGTGAATCTGAAAGCTGCAGGATCATTGAATAATGCTAAGTCTCAAGATATTTTATTTGAGGGAGATGCATCGAAGTGGTTAGGTTTTGCTTATGCATTGAAAGCACGCTATCTGTTGCATACTCAATTTAGAAATCCTGCAGTTCTGACAGATGTAATAGCAGCAGCTAATGATGCTCTTTCAGCAGGTTTCGATGGTGCAGAGCTTACTGTTTTCAATGGTGTTAATACAGATAATCCCTGGACTGCCTTTTTCTGGAGTCGTGCTTACACAGGTACTTCTTCGACTGTTGTGGATCTGATGAAAGAACGCAACGATAATCGTTTAGCGATATACGATTTTAATATGTATGGTAACAATGTTTATGGAGTACCGGGCAATGAAGTACAGGCTCAGTTGACAGAAACGTTAAATGCACCTTCGTGGTTAGACAACGGAGCTTGTTCTGTACATTTGTTGAGCAAAAGCGAACTTTACTTTATTCTGGCTGA
>JBOFIZ010000348.1:0-1730 GCA_051650425.1 Bacteroidales bacterium | reverse complement strand
ATACCTCTTTCTTTCTCTTGTTCCATCCAGTCCATTGTAGCACCACCATCGTGTACTTCACCAATTTTGTGAGAAAGACCAGTATAGAAAAGAATACGCTCAGAAGTCGTAGTTTTACCCGCATCAATGTGCGCCATAATACCAAGATTTCTGGTAAACTTCAGCATATCATCTTTAGCCATCTGTTATATATATTAAGCTTGATTGTAAAAATTGAATTAGAATCTAAAGTGAGCGAACGCACGGTTAGCTTCAGCCATACGGTGCATATCTTCTTTACGCTTATATGAACCACCTTGATTATTGAATGCATCAACGATTTCAGCTGCTAATTTATCAGCCATAGTTTTTCCACCACGTTTGCGTGCATACAAAATAAGGTTCTTCATTGAAATAGATTCTTTACGATCAGGGCGGATTTCCGTAGGAACTTGGAAAGTAGCACCACCCACACGGCGTGATTTAACTTCAACTTGAGGAGTAACGTTTTCTAACGCCTTTTTCCATATTTCTAGAGAAGACAAAGTTTCGTTTGAAAGTTTGTTCTTAACGATTTCTAATGCAGAATAAAAGATTGTATAAGAAATACTCTTTTTCCCGTCATACATTAAGTGGTTAACAAATTTTGTAACCTTAACATCACCAAAGACTGGATCTGGCAATACCAGTCTCTTTTTTGGTTTAGCTTTTCTCATTTTTCTAAAATGTTTTCTTGTTTTTGGTTGCTTTTAATTCACTCTTCAAATCCCCCCGCCGGGTTCATTTACTCAACCTATAGCCTATCAATTAAACACTCAGCTCACGCTGAATCATAGATAGCCCTTTAGGCAAATCATACGCGCTAAATTACTTCTTCTTACCTGTTGCTGCTGGAGCTTGACCTGGTTTCGGACGTTTAGCACCGTATTTTGAGCGTCTCTGTGTTCTTTTGCTAACACCTGCAGTATCTAATGTACCACGAACGATGTGATAGCGAACCCCTGGAAGGTCTTTCACACGACCACCACGAACTAGAACGATTGAGTGCTCCTGAAGGTTGTGACCTTCACCTGGAATGTAAGCATTTACTTCCTTAGAGTTTGTCAAACGCACTCTGGCAACTTTACGCATAGCAGAGTTTGGCTTCTTAGGAGTTGTTGTATAAACTCTCACACAAACACCACGTCTTTGTGGACATGAATCTAATGCAGGAGCTTTACTTTTGTCCTCTAAAGACACTCTACCTTTTCTAACTAACTGTTGAATTGTAGGCATTTCTTTACAACTTTATTAATACTTAGTAAATCTAAAATTCTTAATTCCTTTACCTTTCAGTAATTGAATCGCACATCAGGCACTAACTATCAGAGCAACAAATCATTACTCCACGTCATTACATAATGCACACTGAAAATCTGTGCAAAGTTACAAACTTTTTTTTGATAATCAAATCTTTAGCACTATTTTTTCTCAGCAAATCAATGATTTACCTCTATTTTATTACTATTCAACATCATTAACACGAAACAGTTACATACCGCTCATTTGGCTGAATTATTACAGCCTCTTTAACAAAAAAAGAAAAGATCTGTCTACAAAACGTGTCTTTTTTTTCTTTACAAAGTAAATTTACAAAGAATCCGCCAAAACGTCGAATTTTTACTCACAAAGATTCTTCTTAAAACATAAAAAGAGCTACACTGCTGTGTAGCTCTTTTTAATTATCGCCCGCTTTCGTGAATCATCTTTCT
>JBOFIZ010000347.1:0-1767 GCA_051650425.1 Bacteroidales bacterium | reverse complement strand
AACGTCGTATCAGCGGTGATACAGGTACAGGACTTTCTTTCACTGAGTTTACTTATCAGTTAGTTCAGGGTTACGACTATCTTCATCTCTATAACGAATATAACTGTCGCCTTCAAATGGGTGGTTCTGACCAATGGGGCAATATTACGACAGGAACAGAACTTATCCGTCGTGTAACAGGTGGTGGCGAAGCATTTGCTTTGACATGCCCGTTGATTACGAAAGCAGACGGTGGTAAGTTTGGTAAGACTGAGTCTGGTAACGTATGGTTAGATCGTCGTTACACTTCTCCTTACAAATTCTACCAGTTCTGGTTAAATGTAAGCGATGGTGATGCTGAGAAATATATCAAAATTTTTACAGCTTTGACTAAAGAAGAAATTGAAGCTTTAACAGCTGAACAGGCAGAAGCTCCACATTTACGTCCGCTTCAGAAACGTTTGGCTAAAGAGATTACAACAATGGTTCACTCGGCTGAAGATTATGAAGCAGCAGTAGAAGCATCGAATATTCTTTTCGGTAATGCTACTTCAGAAGCACTTCACCGTTTGGATGAGGAAACATTACTTTCTGTTTTTGAAGGTGTGCCTCAGTTTGAAGTTGAACGTTCTTTGATCGATAACGGTGTGAAAGCGATTGACTTGTTTACTGAGCAAGCTGCGATTTTCCCTTCAAAAGGCGAGATGAGAAAAATGACTCAAGGTGGTGGTGTTGCTGTCAATAAAGAGAAACTTGCTTCGCAAGATGATGTTATTGATGCTTCTTACTTGTTGAACAACAAATTTATTTTAGTTCAGCGTGGTAAAAAGAACTACTTCCTGATCATCGTGAAATAAATAGTTTATACTAATTGAAAAGGGCTGTCCGATATGCTTACTATAGCATACGTGGACAGCCCTTTCTTTATGAAAGCGACCAGAAAAAATACTAATCTAATTTATGGATAACCAGCCCCGAACGTAATTTAGGCTCGAACCAGGTTGTCTTTGGAGGCATAATATTACCGGTATCGGCAATATCCATCAACTGTTTCATCGAAACCGGATAGAGAGCTAACGCAGCTTTCATTTCGCCATTGTCAACTCTTCTTTTCAATTCGCCTAATCCGCGTATTCCGCCTACGAAATCAACTCTTTTGGAAGATCTCAAATCTTCGATATCCAGAATATCTTTCAGAATCAAATCAGAAGAAATAGTAACATCTAATACACCAATCGGATCATTGTCGTTATATGTACCGACTTTTGCTGTAAGCGAATACCATTTTCCGTCTATATATAAAGCGAAGTTGTGTAAAGATGTAGGCTTATATATTTCGGTACCTTTTTCTTCTACATCAAAATTTTGACTTAGTTTAGCCAGAAACTCATCCGTAGTCAGCCCATTCAGGTCTGTAACTAACCGGTTGTAATCAATGATTTTTAGTTGAGTATCCGGGAAGCACACAGCTAAGAAATAGTTGTATTCTTCATTGCCCGTATGATGAGGATTGTTTTTCGCTTTTTCGGCACCGACCAAAGCAGCTGCAGCTGTTCGGTGATGACCGTCTGCTATATATAAATAAGGCATTTCGCCGAATATTTCCGTGATTCGTTGAATATGTTTCGGATCTTTGATTACCCAGAAATGGTGTCCGAATCCCTCAGCCGATACAAAGTCATATTCAGCCTTGTCTTTTACAGTCTCTTTTACAATTACATCAAGTTCTTCATGGTAAGGATGCGCAAAAAATACAGGTTCAATATTTGCATTGTTTATTCTCACATG
>JBOFIZ010000346.1:0-15393 GCA_051650425.1 Bacteroidales bacterium | reverse complement strand
AGGTATGCGAAATTCTTGATATAGATTGTATGACTACAAAACAAACGAAAATTGTTGCAACTATCTCCGATTGGAGAAGTACGGAAGAGTTTATCAGAGAACTCTACGAGAGTGGGATGAATGTAGTAAGAATGAACTCGGCACACTTGTCTGAGGAAGGATTCCGCAAGATTATTGACAATACGCGTGCCGTATCGAAAAATATCGGAATCTTAATGGATACGAAAGGTCCTGAGATTCGTACTACTGCGATTGAGAATGATGGGAAGATTAACTTTCAGACAGGTGATGTCGTAAAAGTTGTTGGTAAGCCCGATGTATTGACTTCAAAAGAGTGCATCGCTCTTAATTATCCAGACTTTGTAAAAGATTTATCTGTTGGTTTAGATATTCTTATCGATGATGGTGAGTTGGATTTTAAAGTTACGGAAAAGCATGACGACTATTTAGTTTGTATTGCTCAGAATAATGGAGAGTTAGGAAGCCGTAAGAGTGTAAATGTACCAGGTGTACGTATTAATTTACCATCTTTAACTGCGAAAGATAAAATCAATATTCAATATGCAATTGATATGAAAGTTGATTTTATTGCTCACTCTTTTGTAAGAAATCGTCAGGATATTTTAGATATTCAGGAAATCCTGGATGCTCATAACAGTCCGATCAAGATTATCGCTAAGATTGAGAATCAGGAAGGTGTTGATAATATTGACGAAATTCTTGAAGTTGCTTATGGTGTAATGGTTGCTCGTGGAGATTTGGGTATCGAAGTACCTCAAGAGAAAATTCCGGGTATTCAACGCCTGTTAATCAAAAAATGTGTGCAAGCTAAGAAGCCGGTTATTGTAGCTACTCAAATGCTTCACTCAATGATTAATAATCCACGTCCGACTCGTGCCGAAGTAACAGATATTGCGAATGCAATTTATTATCGTACTGATGCATTGATGTTAAGTGGTGAAACTGCTTATGGAAAATATCCGGTAGAAGCAGTTCAAACTATGGCTCGTATTGCATTAGAGGCTGAAAAAACAAAAATGCCTGAAAACGATATTCCTGTACCTATTGTTGATGGTGATATCTCATTGTTTATGGCTAAACAAGCAGTAGAATCAACAAATAAGTTATTTACTAAAGCAATCGTTACTGATAGCTATACAGGTAAAACAGCAAGAAATATTGCTGCTTATCGTGCGCCAAAACCAGTTATTGCTATTTGCTATCAAGAGCATTTAGTTCGTGAATTAGCTTTATCTTATGGTGTTCGTCCAATGTATTTGGAAGCTCAAGGTACTGCCCGCGACTATTTCTTCAGTGGTTTGAATATGATGTTGGAAAACAAAATGATCGCAACTGAAGATCGAGTAGCATATATCGGTGGCTCTTTTGGTGAAGGTGGAGGTTCTACTTTCCTTGAAGTAAATACAGTTAGTAGAATTTTAGAGCACAGTAGCGATTATATGTTACCGCACTTTAAATCTGAAAACAAGTAATGTCAGAATTACTGGACAAATATATTTTATCTCATAGTGACGAAGAAGGTGAACTGCTAGGACGTTTAAATAGGGACGCGCATGTTAACCTTCTTCGTCCACGTATGATATCAGGCCACTTACAAGGTCGGATCATCAAAATGTTAACACGTATGATTAACCCTTCTCAAGTTCTAGAGTTAGGTACTTTCGCAGGTTATTCTGCCCTTTGTTTTGCTGAGGGAGTAAAGGATACCGGAGAAGTTCATACCGTTGATAATGACGATGAACTGGAGGAATTTGTAGCAAAATATCTCGAATTATCGGAACATGGTCATAAAGTAAGACAACATATCGGTGATGCCCTTGAGGTTATCCCTCAATTTGAGGACGAGCAATTTGATCTAGTTTTTATCGATGCTGATAAGCGTTTATATAGCGAATTTTATGACTTAGTTTTCCCGAAAGTGAAAAAAGGAGGATTTATCTTTGCTGATAATACTTTGTGGGATGGCAAAGTAATTGAAGAACCATTATCAAAAGATCCTCAGACAACCGGAATTCTAGCTTTTAATGATAAAATAGCAAATGACACCCGTGTTGAAAAGGTTATTTTGCCTTTGCGTGATGGAATGACTTTGATTTATAAAAAATAACGAAGTTCATAAATTAAAATATATGGAAACAACTAGACAAAATAAAATTGCACGATTGTTGCAAAAAGAGTTGAGTGAGATTTTTCTTTCTCAAACAAAACAAATGCGAGGAACTTTGATTTCTGTGAGTATCGTTCGCGTATCACCCGATTTAGGAATTGCGAAAGTCTATCTTAGTATTTTCCCTTCTGAAAAAGGGCCGGAACTACTTGAAGCGATTCGTGCAAATGCAAAAGAGATACGCTTCGAAATTGGTCAGCGTGTACGCCACCAATTACGTATTATACCTGAGTTTATGTTCTTCCTGGACGACTCATTAGATTATATTGAAAACATTGACAATTTGTTGAAATAAAATTTAGAAGGAGAATTGAAGCAATACCCTGTCTTTGATTCTCCTTTTTTACTTATAAATCTATGTTAGCTTTAAAATTTGCCTTACGATACCTTTTTTCTAAGAAATCACACAGCGCTATAAATATTATCTCATTTATATGTGTTTGTGGAGTAGCTCTTACTTCTATGGCTTTGATTACAACAATGTCAGTTTTTAATGGCTTCCAGGATTTGGTAAGTTCTTTGTACAGCAACTTCGATCCGCAGGTTAAAATTAAAAGTGCAAAAGGAAAAACTTTTCATGCTCACGACTCTTTGTTTCTGGAGCTTAAGAAGAATAAAGACATTGATATTTATACAGAGGTTCTGGAAGAGAATGCTTTGTTCTCTCATAAAGACAGACAGGTCGCAGCTAAACTAAAAGGGGTAGCTCAGAATTTTGAACAGCTAACTAATATAGATTCAGTATTAGTTAGTGGAGAGTTTGTTCTATCTGACTCTGTCGCAAATTACACTTCGGTAGGAATCGGATTAGCAACCCAGTTAGGCATTAATACCGGATTTATACGGCCAATCACAGTCTATGCGCCCATGCGTGGTATTAAAGTAAATTTGAGTAATCCGTCAAATGCCTTTAAAGAAGATTGGCTCTTTATCAGTAGTGTCTTTTCAATCAATCAACCTCAATATGATGATCAAATGTTGATTACATCACTGGATTTCGCACGAAACTTATTTCAATATAATGATGAAGTTACAGCGATTGAGTTAAAATTGAAGGAAAATATCGATACAGATAAGTTTATTTCGGCTTTAAAATCACAGCTTGGACCGGATTTCTTAATCCTAAACAGATATGAGCAGCAAGCTGATTCATTCCGAATGATGCAAATCGAAAAATGGGTTACTTTTCTGATTATGTCCTTTATCTTGCTCATAGCAGCATTCAATATAATTGGCTCCCTTTCAATGCTGATTATTGAGAAGCAGTCAGATATGCTTACACTGCGTAATCTGGGTGCAGGCAAAGAACTTATTTGTCGTATATTTCTGTTAGAAGGGTGGCTTATTTCCGGATTCGGTGCAGTCTGTGGTATACTAATAGGTGTGTTTATTTGTCTCATTCAACAGCATTTTGGATTGCTTACTTTAGGAAATAGCGGAATGTTTATCGTGGACGCTTATCCTGTTAAGCTTGAATTTGTAGATGTAATAGCAGTTCTGTTTATTGTAACGGTAGTAGGATTCATTACTGCATGGATTCCAGTCAGACAATTACGAAAGAAAATTTGATTATAGATTGCATATAAAAACGGGAAAAGTGCTGTGATATCACTTTCCCCGTTTTTTTATATTTAGATGGGTCCGAATATTAACCTATTTAATATTCCAGCTCTTCATATCTTCTTCCGGAGTCGTAATCCCACTGATACCAAAATTCTGGATAAGAATTTTTGCAACATTAGGAGATAAGAATGCCGGTAGAGTAGGTCCTAAATGAATATTCTTAACGCCTAGTGAAAGAAGAGCTAACAATACAATGACAGCTTTTTGCTCATACCAGGCAATATTATAGGTAATAGGTAACTCATTAATATCCTCAAGTTCGAATACTTCTTTAAGCTTTAGAGCTATCAGAGCAAGTGAATAGCTATCATTGCATTGTCCTGCATCAAGCATTCGTGGTATACCATTGATGTCACCGAGAGGAAGTTTATTGTATCTGTATTTTGCGCATCCGGCTGTAAGGATAACCTGATCTTTTGGTAATTCATTCGCAAAATCAGTATAATATTCACGGCTCTTCATCCGTCCGTCGCATCCTGCCATTACGACAAAGTTCTTAATTGAGCCATTCTTCACGTTTTCTACAACTTTATCCGCCAGAGCTAGTACTTGATTGTGTGCAAACCCACCAATAATTTCTCCTGTTTCAATTTCTGTTGGAGGCATACATTGTTTGGCATGTTCAATGATTGCGCTAAAATCTTTCATTTTCCCATTTTCTCTGCTTGGAATATGCTTGCAACCTGTATATCCCGAAGCTCCTGTAGTATATAATTTATCGATATAGCTTGCTCCATCTAAAGGTGGAACAATACAATTTGTTGTAAATAATATTGGGCCATTGAATGATTCAAATTCCTCACGCTGTTTCCACCAGGAATTACCATAATTACCCACAAAATGAGTATATTTTTTAAACGCAGGATAATAGTGAGCAGGTAACATTTCACTGTGAGTGTAAATATCAATTCCTGAATCTTTCGTTTGTTCAAGCAATTCCTCTATGTCCTTAAGGTCATGTCCGCTGATCAAAATACCCGGACGGGTTCCTACTCCAATATTTACTTTTGTAATTTCGGGATTACCGTAGTTGCTTGTATTCGCTTGATCTAA
Organism: Bacteroidales bacterium; assembly: GCA_051650425.1. GTDB lineage: Bacteria > Bacteroidota > Bacteroidia > Bacteroidales > UBA7332 > UBA7332. Next base: position 10,529 of record JBOFIZ010000346.1, on the reverse strand, counting down.
TAATGCCATCCCTTTCACACCATACTCTCCTGTTTTTAGAACCAGGGTAATTAATTCGTCCGCTGTTGCATTCTTACGGGATGTCTCAGCAAGTGCATGATGAATAAATCCATTGATTTCCAAATCCTCGAATCCTAAATTATAGGCGTGCTCAATATATGCAGCTAATCCTTTAATGCCATAAATTGTCAGCTCTTTCAATGAACGGATATCGGCATTCTTTTCACTTAAAACACCTACAAGTTTACTGGCAGCATCGAATTTATCAGGCGTAGCTGACCAATTAACCGATTCACTACTAGGCAGTGTTATTCCATTATCCCTTGTAGTCTGTATTAATTCATTTTTTATAGACAGCCCTTTAATAATACGTTCATTGATGCTTTCTATATCAAAATTAGCATTTGTGATTGTAGAGAATAAGGCATCGATAACAAAACTATCAGCTTTCTTATTTCTTAAATTATTCTGTATAAGTTTTTCCTGAAGCTGAGCGATTCCTTTACATACAAAAACGAGCAGATCCATTCTATTTGCAAGAATATCATCTTTTCCACATACTCCTTTTACTGTGCAGCCAATACCTTTAGAGGCCTCTTGACACTGAAAACAAAACATATTATCCATAATTGTATGATTTAATGGGTTTAAATTCTTAATTTCGATGCAAAAGAATTATATTTTCAAATTCTAAAATGTCATATAGGTTACATCTAATTACCAAATTATGATAAAAGTGTTAGAAAACTCGCCCATTTTTAAGGGACTCTCAGGAGATCAGATCTCTTCGATGTTAAACGACATGCATTATGTTTTGCATAATCACAAGAAAGGAGAATTGATCGTTTTAAGAAATACCCGTTGTAATGCACTTTATATTGTGCTGCAGGGACAATGCAGGGCTGATATTGTCGACGATTCGGGTAAGCTTGTGAAAATTGATACTATTGGTGAAGGTAATTATCTGGCTCCGGCTTTTATTTTTGCTGATGCCAATTATTTCCCTGTTGATGTTACTGCTGCTTCAGAAGTCTGTATCATGGAAATAGGGAAGGATACGTTAATTGGGCTATTGCAAGAAAATGTGCTGCTTTTGATTAACTTTTTGCGTATTATATCTAATAGAGGACAATTCCTTCAACAAAAGCTCAGCTTTCATATGTTTAAAACAATCCGCAGTAAACTTGCTATTTTTATACGGACTGAATCTGAAAATTTTAAGTTGGATACGATACCTCTTAAGCAGAGTCAACAAGAGCTTGCTGATTTTTTTGGAGTGACGCGTCAGGCTCTTGCCCGCACTCTTTCTGATTTAACTAAAGAAGGTATAATTGTATTTGATAACAAGCATATAACGGTAATTGATCGCAAGATGCTCAATCAGATATGTGGAGAATAAACTAAAAAGGGGTAATTCAATTTTGAATTACCCCTTTTTAGTTTATTTATTTTGATTCTTCAATAAGTCCCGGATTTCGGTTAATAATACTTCTTCCGGAGATGGAGCAGGTGGTGGAGCAGGAGCTTCTACTTTCTTCTTCTTGAAGTTCATCATTAATTTTAAAAATAAGAAAATACATAAGGCAATAATCAAAAAGTCAACTGTCTGTTGAATAAAATTGCCATAGTTTAAAGTTACTGCCGGTTTTAAAACCTCTCCTTTAGGTGATAAAATTTCAGCTTTTAAAGTGTATTTCAGATTTTGGAAATCGATACCACCTAAAAACAAACCAACGATAGGCATAATAATATCATTAACCATTGAACTGACAATTTTTCCAAATGCTCCTCCGATAATTATCCCAATGGCCATATCGAAGACATTGCCTTTCATTATAAACTGTTTGAAATCAGATAGGAATTTAGACATAATCTTTATTTTTAAATTGTTTGTTTATAATGATATAACACACAATAAGTTTACAAAGTTTGGGGTTACATCAAAAGAAAAAGACTCAGACTCATTAATGCCATTCCTGTTACAACACCACTTATTGATAGGTGATGTTCTCCATATTTTTCAGCACTTGGTAAAAGCTCATCTAAAGAAATATAAACCATAATTCCTGATATGCCAGCTAATAATATACTATTTATGACGGGATTCCAGAATGGAAGAAGAAATATCATTCCAACTAATGCTCCTAATGGCTCTGCCATACCTGAGAGGAATGAGTAAATAAATGCTTTCTTTTTATCTCCTGTTGCATGATAAATTGGAATTGAAACAGCAATTCCTTCAGGGATGTTATGAATGGCTATCGCAATAACAATTGGTATTGCAATGTCAAGATTATCTAGTGCTGCGACAAATGTAGCCAATCCTTCAGGGAAGTTGTGTACGGCGATTGACAGAGCAACAAGAATTCCCATTCTTTTCAATCGCTTGCTTTTATCAACTTCTTCAACTTTATGTACTTCATGCGGGTTTTCGTCTTCCGGGATTAGAAAGTCAATAAGCATAATCAATGCGATACCTCCGAAAAATGAAAGCAGCATATAAAGGAATGCCGTCTTGTCACCGAATCGCATTGTCAGATCATTTAAAGCAGTTGGGATTAACTCTATAAATGAAACAAATATCATTACACCGGCTGAAAAACCGAGAGCATAAGACAAGAAACGAGTATTTGTATGTTTGGTGAAAAATGCGAGAATACTTCCTACTCCGGTAGATAAACCTGCTATCATTGTTAATCCAAAGGCTATTGCTATTTGATGTAATTCCATAATTCATAATGTGTTCGTTAATGTATAAACAATTTTTTAATTCACTTTGTTGATCATACATAAATCTATTAAATATCAAATTTATGGTAAATGTAGACATAACAAATGATATTGATTTGTCATTTGTACAAAATAAAGACACACGTTTCAGTATTGATGTCGGAGAACCTGAATTTCACGTGAGAGATATTGGTATAAACTGGTCTTCAAATCAAATGATTGATTCGGTTTTTCAAGTCGGGGAGGGTGCTTTCCTTATTTCTGCAGTCAAAGTACAAACTCCCTTTCTTGTGTTATTTATTCCTGATTTTAATCGGTTGGATTTTTTTAAAATTGGTTCTAAACTTTCCTCACATGCTCTTTTAACTGCTGATATAAATATTGTTTTTGTCCAGGTGCGAAGTAGGGATCAGGCCTCAATAGTCATGTATGATTCAAATCAACATCATTTAGGTTTTAATATACAAGCTGTTGCAGCAGCTCTTTCAATTGGTGTTATCACTCACCGTTTGAATCATAAAGCAATTTTTTCATACGAAGGTCTTAATTTAAAAGCAGCCTGGCGTGAATATGATAATCATATTCTTATTTCCAAGTAATTGTTATATCACAGCTATTTTAGACAATGTTAATAAAAACCCTTAAATTGAATCATTATGATTAATCTTTGATTGATTAACTTAGAAAAAGTATTATATTTGTCGCGTTAAATAACAAACAGATTTTTATCATTTGATGTTTATTCGTTATTAAATATGATTCGATTTTCCAAGGGATTTAAATTAGCAATCAGCAAAGATCATTTCTTTGTTTATTGTGATATAATAAAAAGCAATTATCAGATTGCGGCGATAGAAGAGTAATTAGAAAGTATTTCAACGTAGGTTTGAGATACTTTCTGATTACTCTTCTTTGTTTATATCCTTTTAGTCGTAGATATTGATTTGTTATCAGATATATTTTTAAAATTATTTTTTATGTCACACTTAAGATTTCGGGTAGTAGAAGAAGCTTTTAAGCGCAAAGCAGTGGAAGTACCATTGTTAAAAGAGCGTCCTTCTGAGTATTTCGGCAAGTATGTATTTAACAAGGAAAAGATGCGTAGATATCTTTCAAAACAGACATACGAAGCATTAGTAAGTACAATGGAAAATGGATCTCCTCTCCAGCGCGAAATAGCAGAAAGTATTGCTTCAGGAATGAAACAATGGGCTATGGAGTTAGGAGTAACTCATTACACCCACTGGTTTCAGCCTCTGACAGGAGGTACTGCTGAGAAACATGATGCATTTATCGAATATGACGGTAAAGGTGGGTTATTGGAAGAATTCTCAGGTAAACTTCTTATCCAGCAGGAACCAGATGCTTCAAGCTTTCCGAATGGTGGCATTAGAAATACATTCGAAGCAAGAGGATATAGTGCCTGGGATCCAACTTCGCCTGCATTTGTTGTAGGAAGCACACTTTGTATTCCGACAATTTTTATTTCATACACAGGTGAAGCGTTAGATTTTAAAACACCTTTGTTAAAAGCAATTCATGCAGTTGATAAAGCTGCAACTGAGGTATGTAAGTTTTTTGACCCGAAAGTATCCAAAGTAACGTCGTTTCTTGGATGGGAGCAAGAATATTTCCTTGTTGATGAATCTTTATGGTCGGGTCGCCCTGATTTAATGTTGACCGGTCGTACCTTAATGGGACATGAAAGTGCGAAAAATCAACAGTTGGAAGATCATTATTTTGGAGCTATTCCTGCCAGAGTAGAGGCTTTTATGCGAGAACTTGAAATTGAAAGTTTGAAACTAGGTATTCCTTGCAAAACACGCCATAATGAAGTTGCTCCCAACCAGTTTGAATTAGCGCCTATTTATGAGGAAACAAACTTAGCCAATGATCACAATTTGCTTTTGATGTCTGTAATGAAAAAGCTTGCACGTAAACATAATTTCCGTGTTCTTCTTCATGAAAAACCTTTTAAGGGAGTTAACGGATCGGGTAAACATAATAACTGGTCATTAGGCACTGATACAGGTGTTAATCTTTTATCTCCTGGTAAAAGTAGTCACGAGAATCTACAATTTGTAACTTTCCTTGTGAACATTATGATGGCTGTTTATAAAAGAAATGGGTTGCTTAAAGCTGCTATTTCGTCAGCTACGAACGCTCACCGTTTAGGTGCTAATGAGGCACCTCCGGCAATTATATCAGTATTCTTAGGTCGCCAGTTGACAGAAGTACTTGATAAACTTGAAAATTCAACATCGGAAGAGGCTATTCAGGTTGATGACAAAGTAGGAATGAAATTAAGTGTTACCCAAATTCCTGAGTTGTTATTGGATAATACAGACCGAAATCGTACATCTCCATTTGCCTTTACAGGTAATAGATTTGAATTCCGTGCAGTAGGTTCTTCAGATAACTGCGCAGCTGCAATGATTGTACTGAACACTGCTGTGGCTCATCAATTGAGGGAGTTTAAAAAAGATGTTGATGCTCGTCTTGAAAAAGGAGTAAAACTTGATAAAGCGATCTTTGATGTTCTTCGTGATTACATACGTATCTGTAAGCCTATTCGTTTCGATGGGAATGGTTATAGCGAAGAATGGAGACAAGAAGCTGCAAAAAGAGGTCTGGACTGTGAAAGAAGCGTGCCGGTGATTTTCGACAACTATTTGACAATTGATAATATCTCAATGTTTGAGTCAATGGGTGTCTTAAGTCATGTAGAATTGCATGCACGTAATGAGGTCAACTGGGAAACCTATACGAAAAAAATTCAAATTGAAGCGCGTGTCTTAGGAGATTTAGCGATGAACCATATCATACCGGTTGCATCTCGTTATCAAGGTTTGCTTCTGGATAATGTATGTAAGGTTAAACAGTTGTTTAATCAGGAGAAAGCTGAGATTATCGCTAAGCAAGATATGATTCTAATTGAAAAGATATCTCATCATCTTTCTGTTATTACAGAAAAAGTAGATATGATGATAAATGCGCGTAAAGTTGCAAATAAAATCGAAGATGAAAGATCAAAAGCAATTGCTTATCATGATACGATTGCTCCACTTATGGAAGAAATACGTTATCATATCGATAAGCTAGAACTAATTGTTGATGATGAAATGTGGACTTTACCTAAATATAGAGAGTTATTATTTATTAGATAATTAGCACGTTTAAACTAAAACCGATTGTACATAAGAATATGTACAATCGGTTTTCTATTTCTTCTTCTCTCTTAGTGTATTTTAATGCTGAGAGCCTTTAATACCCAATGTTTTTTGGTGCTAATTTCTTATTTTTGTATGCAATAATGCAGCAGTTTCTTTAATATGTACGTATAAGATGGAACAAATAAAACACGAATGTGGAATCGCAATGGTGCGATTGCTCAAACCATTGTCTTATTATGTTGAAAAATATGGTAGTTATACCTATGGGTTAGATAAGTTATACCTATTAATGGAAAAACAGCATAACCGAGGACAGGAAGGTGCCGGAGTTGGCTGTGTGAAACTGCATGCAGAGCCGGGAGAAGAGTATATTTTCCGTGAACGGGCAATGGGATCCGGGGCGATAAAAGATGTTTTCGCTGCTATTCAGGATAATATTTCAAATTATAAAATAGAAAATCCCGCATCAAAGCAAGATTACAATTCGTACCCTTTTATAGCTCAAACTTACTTAGGACATTTACGCTATAGTACTACTGGGCGATCTGGAATATCTTATGTACATCCTTTTTTAAGAAGAAATAACTGGAAAAGTCGTAACTTATGTCTTGCCGGAAATTTCAATCTTACCAATGTGGATGAAGTGCTTAGTTTTCTGGTAAAAAAGGGCCAACATCCCCGACATAATGCCGATACTTTTTTGCTTTTGGAGCAAATCGGCTTTTTGTTAGATGAAGAGGTTGAGCGTCTCTATCAGAAATATTCAAGTTTTGGTTATACAGGACAGGATTTGAATGAACAAATTGAACATAATCTGAATATTGAGACTATTCTTACAGAAGCAGGTAAGATGTGGGATGGCGGTTTTGTGATTTGTGGCCTTATGGGTAGCGGAGATATGTTTACGTTACGTGATCCATGGGGAATCCGGCCTGCATTTTATTATGCCGACGATGAAGTTGTAGTTGTAGCATCTGAAAGACCTGTAATTCAGACGGCTTTTAATCTTCACCAAGGTGATGTTAAAGAATTGTTGCCTGGGCAGGGTATAATTGTAAATCGTGCGGGTGACTTCCAGATTAAACAATTAATTGCTCCGAAAGAGAATAAGGCTTGTTCTTTTGAGCGAATTTATTTTTCACGTGGGAGTGATTTTGATATCTATCGTGAAAGAAAAATGTTAGGAACGCAATTAGTTCCGACAATTTTGAACTCAATCAATAAAGATTTACACAATACGGTCTTTTCGTATATTCCTAATACAGCGGAAGTGGCCTATTACGGTATGGTTGAAGGTTTGGAGAATTATCTGAATCAAGAAAAGATCGAACGGATTAAGACTTGTAATGGTGATTTGTCTGAAGATAATTTACAGAAAATCTTATCTCAGCGTGTTCGCTTTGAAAAAATTGCAATTAAGGATATTAAATTGCGTACATTTATTGCAGAGGATAATAGCCGTAACGATCTCGCTACGCACGTTTATGATATTACTTATGGCTCAATCGTTCCAAATCAGGACAATATAGTGATTATTGATGACAGTATTGTCCGGGGAACAACCTTGAAACAGAGTATTATCAAGATGTTGGATAGATTGTCTCCAAAGAAAATTATCATTGTATCTTCTTCGCCTCAAATCAGATATCCCGATTGTTATGGAATTGATATGTCGCGTATGGGCGAATTTATTGCTTTTAACGCGGCGATGGATTTGCTAAAAGAAAGAGGCCTTCAGCATATTATTAAGGATGTATATACTAAATGTAAGAACCAAATTAATGCCCCTAAAGAGGAGGTGGTTAATTATGTAAAAGAGATTTATGCTCCGTTCTCTCAGGAAGAAATTTCAGCAAAAATTGCTCAGATGGTTACTTCTCCTGATGTTAAAGCTGAAGTTGAGATTGTTTTCCAGACAATCGAAGATTTGCACAAGTCTTGTCCTGATCATCCGGGAGATTGGTACTTTTCGGGTGATTATCCTACTCCGGGCGGGAACAGATTGGTTAATTTTGCATTCATTAATTATATTGAAGGGAAAGATAATCGTTTTGTTGAATAGGAAGCTCCTATGCAATAGTTTGTATATAAATAAAAAAGAAGCTACAGCCTGTGTTGACGGTCGTAGCTTCTTTTTTTTATTTCGAATTTTTCCGGAGATGTTTCCTGTATCCTGAGTAATCTATAAATGATTCTATATTGTAATTCACATTCAATTGCCATTCAATTGCCATGCGAATTGCAATGGGATAAGTGGTTGATGTATTGTGTTTTGTGGTTGTTTTTGAGGCCAATTGCAATATGGCAATTGAAAATCGGAGCTTTTGGGATGTTTATTTCCTCCCGGAGTTTGATTTTCAATCAGCACTATCGGTGCCTGTGTTTGTAATTATTTGATAACTAAGATTGTGTAACGGTTGTGTTGGTGTCGATTGAGTCCTGATTTGTGACAATTGGGTGACGATTGGTGACAATTGAAAGTGTTGAATTGTCACACTTAATGGACAGACTGCTAGTTGTTTATGATGACGGTGACAATTGTGGTAATTGAAATCGCGAAACTCCTGGAGGGGAGTGGGTAGTTTGAGTCGTTCGCTCAAAAGATTGACTCATTTATCGAAAAGAAACGGCGGGTTTCTGAAAAGATATACCGTTTCTTTTTTACGTTACAGTTATATGGATAGCTTGTTATCGATTATTAGGACTTTTCTAAAATATGTAAACTGTAATTAGTTTTATTTCCAAAACTGTCAACTAAATTCAGGACGATACAATATACGTATTTGGTGTTGATGAAATACGTACTTCGTTACGACTATATACGTATTTGGTGATTGCGAAATACGTATATGAACTAGATGAAACAGGTGTTAATTTTTGGATTCCCCGTAAGAAGCCGGATTTTGATACGTATCAAATGATTTTTTCATAGGTATGAAAAGTTGGTTTAATACGTATGTAAATATCTTTTCATAGGTATTAAAAGTTGCTGAGAAAGGTGTCATTTGACTTATACTGGAATTGGTTGACAGACATTAAACTAATTACGGATTAAGTTTACATTGTTGTTTTCATAATCCTTTTTTCAAATAGATCCTTTTTCTTAATTTCATGAATGATTATCATCCTGGTTTGTTTTAAAGTCATTTCTCTACTTTTATTGAACATTTGTCATTTGCGAATTGTCTAATTACATAGATTAATTAGATAAGTTGTGCTGAGCGAAATCAATTTTAAGGTTCTATTTAGATTGAATTATCATATAATTAATCCTTATTTTTCTGCATTTCGTCAGATTCTGTTTATTTCATATACATCTGCAACCTATCTTCAAGCAATATAAAAACTAAACACGGAATAATTCCATGAAGCAGAAACCGAAATTATCTTTTTGGCAAATCTGGAATATGAGCTTTGGATTTTTAGGAATCCAGTTCGGATTTGCTTTGCAGAATGCTAATGCAAGTAGGATATTACAAACTTTTGGCGCAGATGTTGAGCATTTATCTTGGTTTTGGATTGCAGCACCATTGACGGGTATGATTGTTCAACCAATTATTGGGCATTATAGTGACCGGACTTGGACGAAGCTTGGCAGAAGGCGGCCCTATTTTCTGATAGGTTCTATACTGGCTTGTATTGCTTTGATTCTGATGCCCAATGCTGGAGTTATGGCATCAGCAATACCTCCGATGTTTATTGGGGCAGGTATGTTAATGATAATGGATGCTTCTATTAATGTAGCAATGGAACCTTTCAGAGCATTGGTTGCTGATTTACTACCATCAGATCAACGGACTTTAGGTTTTTCCATTCAAACATTCTTAATTGGTATCGGAGCCGTTGTCGGATCATGGTTGCCTTATATCTTAGCAGAATGGTTGGGAATATCGAAAGTTGCGCCTGCAGGAGAAGTTCCTGATAATGTGATTTTTTCATTTTATGTAGGAGCAGCTTTCTTTATGGCTGCAATATTATGGACTATAATTTCAACTAAAGAATATCCTCCGGGCGAGTTTGACGAGGAGGGCGATACATTTAATACAGAAGAAGAACATAAAGGCTTAGGTTCTATCATCAACGACTTTATGCACATGCCTAAAGCTATGTTGCAATTAGGAGTAGTTCAGTTTTTCAGTTGGTTTGCTTTATTCTCTATGTGGGTTTTTACAACTCCGGCTGTAGCTACGCATGTTTATGGCTTATCTCCTACAGATACAAGTTCAGAACTATACCAAGATGCCGGCAATTGGGTAGGAATATTATTTGGTGTTTACAACGGGGTTTCCGCTATTTATGCTTTAATGCTACCTGCCATCGCAAAAAAAATCGGAAGAAGGGCTACACACGCAGTTTCTCTGTGTGCTGGTGCTTTAGGTTTAATCTCCATTTATTTTATTAATAATCCGGATTTATTGATTGTTTCTATGATCGGTATCGGAATTGCATGGGGAAGTATTCTGGCAATGCCGTATGCTATTTTAGCAGGATCTTTGCCAGCACGTAAAATGGGTATCTATATGGGTATATTTAATTTCTTCATTACTATACCACAAATTATAAATGGTATTGTAGGAGGTCCTATAGTTAAGAGATTCTATAATTCTGAATCAATTTACTCTCTTG
>JBOFIZ010000345.1:0-1723 GCA_051650425.1 Bacteroidales bacterium | reverse complement strand
ATCTGGAACGTTTGATTCTCCTTCTGACACTCCTTACGATTCTTTTAGCAGTGATCGGACTCTTTGGACTTGTACTTTTCGAAGCACAATACAAACGTAAAGAAATAGCTGTGCGCAAAGTATTCGGAGCGGAAACACGAGAAATTCTGTTTGATTTGAATAAGAGTTACGTCAAAATGGTTTTGTGCTGCTCCGTCATCTCAATTCCGATTACTTACTGGGGTGTGACTACCTGGCTTCAAACTTTCGCCTATCGGATTCCCGTTTATGGATGGGTCTTTATTGTAAGTGCAACGTTAGTCTTGATCATAACATTGTTGACCGTAACCTCTCAGGCATGGAAAGCCTCTCGGGAGAATCCGGTTGATTCAATGAAGTCGCTTTAATAATTATATTATTTATCCCGTATGAGAAAAATATTTGATCTCAAGACCTTCTTTACCTTTTTATCAAAGAATAAATTTTATACGACAATTGAAGTTTTCGGATTGTCTGTATCTCTGATGTTTGTTGTGTTTATTTCTATCTATACAGTTCAAGAATTGTCCGTAGATAAGTTTCACACCAAAGCAGACAGAATCTTTATAATAGGTAGTGAAGAGACACCTTCGACAGGAGCAGCGATAGCTTATAAATTAAAAGAACGTTATCCTGAAATAGAAAAGGTATGTCCGGTCGTGTCGGCAAATAAAAAGAGTGATTATTATAATATACTGGCAAAAGTCAATGACCAGAATTATGCAGTCAATGCTATTTTTGCTGATTCGTCCTTTTTTGATATTTTCTCATTCCAATTGCTGAATGGAGATCCCCGAAAGGTATTGAGGACCGAAAAAGATATAGTCATATCCAGATCATACGCACTGAAAGCATTTGGAAGTACGGATGTATTAGGAAAGAGTATAACGATACAGGATTCTGTTCATTTATTGGTGACAGGAATAGTTGAAGACTTTAAAAATACATCATTTGGCGAATGTGATATAATTTTCCCATGGAGACTGGTCCAGTTATATAATCCATCGCTGGCAATAGGTGAATTAGATAATGCCAGCGGAACTATGGTATTTGTTTTAGCACATGAGAATACAGATTTCCAAAGTAAGTCCGCAGATATGTTGTCCTGGTTTAAAACCTTTTTCTGGATTTACGAGGACGGTAGCTGGCAACAGGTCAGGATAGAACCCATAAAAGATTTTTATATGTCAGGATGGGGCAATTCATATACAATTGAATCCGGCGACCGAAAGTTTATTCTGATATTAATGTCTATTGGTCTTATAATTCTGCTGTTTGCAGTTTTAAATTACATAAACCTCTCTGTTGCACAGGCTGGATACCGATACAAAGAGATGGCCATACGTAGACTTCTGGGCTCAGAAAGAAAAGATATTTTTCTGAAGCTGATAACGGAATCGACCTTGATGGTTATGCTTTCATTTATAATAAGTATTTTACTGGTATTTATTTTAAAGCCTTATGCCGAAAGTTTGCTGGAAGTTCGCTTAGATCTGTCTTTCCTTCTATCTCCCGTGTGTTTGATCACATTCTCTGTATGTCTTTTTACAATCGGTCTTCTATCCGGATGGATTCCCGCTCTGATTATATCAAGTGTTAAGCCGATTGAAATTGTACGAGGTACATTCCGCAGGCATACAAAAATGATATTAAGTAAATTCTTTATATCGTTTCAGAGTCTGGTAACGTCAATTATGCTTTCCAT
>JBOFIZ010000344.1:0-4160 GCA_051650425.1 Bacteroidales bacterium | reverse complement strand
ACATTCATTACATAATCACCTAACTTCTCACATTCCATGATAATATCCATATAATTGATACCAGCTTGATAATTATAAAGTTTAGCATTTACATCCTCTAAGTTTTGACGACGCAACATACCTCGGTAATTATTAATTTCTTTTTCTTTAGCATGCATTCCTTCGAAATCCAGCTTATTGATAATTTCCTCATTCGTATCTTTAGACATCAACTGATGAAGATCTGCCAGATCCTGTTCTACAAGGTCAAACATACGTTGAACATGAGAATCCATTTCCTCAGTGTAATCAATATGCGTTTTAGCTTTATGATTAATGGTTCTAGCAATATGGAAACAGCTATCACCGATACTTTCGATTTCAGTAACCTTTGTTAGCATACGACGAATAGCAGATTTACTTTCAGAGCTTAAACGACCTTCAGAAACCTGGTTGAGATAATTCGCAATTTCGAGCTCCATACGGTCACTTATTCCCTCATATTTCTCTATACGCGAGAATAATTTTACGAACTCATCACTGTTCGGTTTCTCTTTATATAACTCTCGTACAAAACCAAACATGCGTTGTGTTCTTTCCAGATAAACAAGGATTTCTTTACGAGCCTGTACAATTGAAAACTCAGCTGTTGAAAGCATTCCGGTAGAAATAAATTGCAGATGAAAATCCTCTTCCGAACGTTTTTGTTTTATCAAAGTAGAAACAACATAAACATATCCTTTAACGAACCAGATCATGATGAACATGTTGGTTACATTGAATAGGGTATGGAACAAAGACAGTGCATATGAAACAGAAACCTGCCCAGCCTGATATTGCTCTCTCAAGGCGATCATATTCGGATCTGTAAGCGTTTCTTTACTTTCAATCAACGCTTGAGTTTGTGCATTCATATTATGAGTAAGATTCATCAATGCATCCGGATCTCCAACGCCATATTTTGTCATAATTAAAGTAATCAATGCAATGAATGGCTGAAATAGAATCAAAACCCATGTTACACCGAAAACATTATACATTAAGTGAGATAAAGCGGCTCTTTTTGCAGAAACATTTGCACTGATTGCTGCTACGTTAGCTGTAATCGTAGTACCAATATTTTCACCTAATACCATTGCAGCTGCAATATCAAATGAAATCCAACCTTTACTACACATAATTAATGTGATAGCCATTGTTGCACTGGAAGATTGAACAATTACAGTTAAAATCGTACCAATTAGAAGGAAAAGAAGGGTAGATGCAAATCCCATTTGTGTATATTGAGCTAAGAACTCAAGAATTTCGGGATTACTTTTAATGTCCGGAACGGCATTTTTTAGAAAATCAAGACCCATGAACAGAAAAGCAAAACCAACCATGAATTCACCCCATGACTTTCGTTTGCTATTCGATGAAAAGATAAACGGAATTGCAAGTCCGATCAGTGGAAGAGCTAGTACACTGATACTAAATTTGAACCCAAAGAATGATATAATCCATGCAGTAATTGTTGTACCGATATTAGCACCCATGATAACAGTTATCGACTGTGCTAAGGTAAGCAAACCTGCATTCACGAAACTAACAACCATCACGGTTGTTGCAGAAGATGACTGAATAAGTGCAGTAATCATTACACCAGTCAATACTCCCATTAGTCGGTTTTTAGTCATCGTGGCAAGAATTCCACGCAATCTATCACCGGCAACTTTTTGTAATCCTTCGCTCATCACCTTCATTCCATAAAGGAACATTCCTAATGAACCGCAAAGAGTCAAAAAATCATAGAATGAATAATTCATTGTTTTTTAGTTTTACTGTTTTGTTGGTTTTCTATTCTATCTAAAATGATTTCGGACAAATTTATAGAAAAATCACTCTAACGATCTAACACTTTAGCTTATAAATTGTATATTAGACAAATAAAGTTGTTTTGTAATATGAGTGTAATATCAATTGTTATATTTACCTCTTTCAAAACTTTAATTGTCAATCTTAAACTAATTTGTGTATGAAAAATGAAGTACGCATATATTGTAAAAACAACGGAACATTCTATAGTGTTCCCGTTGGAACATCACTTATTCAAATTGCCGAATTAATTGATATAAAATTACCTTATAAATTAATCGCTGCAAAAGTAAATAACAAAACAGAAGGACTAAAATTCCGGGTATACAATTCGAAAGATATTGAATTTATAGACATTAGCTCATCTTCAGGTATGCGGTGTTATACTCGCTCTTTGTGCTTTATCTTATATAAAGCAGTTGATGAATTATTTCCGGGAGTTGAGTTACGCATTGAACATCCGATCTCAAAAGGTTATTATTGTACCATCGACTTGAAAAGACATCTGACAGATGAAGAAATTCAGGCAGTGAAAACAAAAATGCGAGAAATAGTCAAGCAGGATTTACATTTTAAACGATTAGAGGGGCAAACAGATGAAGTACTTAGACTCTTCAAGGATCTGAAGAAAAAAGATATATACAATCTTTTAAAATCTACGGGAGATTGTTATTATACATATTATATGTTAGGGACACATATAGACTATTATTATGGTTGTCTGGCTCCTTCTACCAGCTATATTGATTTATTTGATCTGCAAAGGTATAATGGAGGATTACTGCTATGCATACCCAAAAGAAGCAATCCGACTATATTGGAAGAGTTTGTTCATCAGCCAAAGCTATTGGATGTATTTTCTGAAAATGTAAAATTCAACAAAATTATAGGACTTCAGAATGTTGGTGAATTAAATCGTGCAATCGACAAAGATCTGGCTTCGGATCTTATTAAATTATCGGAAGCTTTGCACGAAAAAAGGATCGCGAAAATTGCCGATGATATAGCATCCAGAGGTGGAATCAAAGTCATCCTGATCTCAGGACCATCTTCATCGGGTAAAACAACATTCTCCAAGCGATTAAGTATACAACTGATGACGAATCTGATCAGACCAATTGCTGTGTCGTTAGATGACTATTTTCTGGACAGAGAGAAAACCCCGTTAGACGAACATGGAGATCATGATTTTGAATCACTTTATGCACTGGATCTGGAAACATTTAATCGTGATCTGGAAGCAATACTTGCTGGTGAAAAAGTTGAACTTCCTACATTTAATTTCGAAACCGGAAAAAGAGAATATAATAAGGGAAAGTTTATTCAGCTAAACGAAAATAACGTCCTTTTACTAGAAGGTATACATGCATTAAATCCTGATTTGACACCTCATATTCCTGATGAAGTTAAATTTAGAATTTATGTATCAGCCCTAACTACAATCTCACTGGATGATCATAACTGGATCCCTACAACAGACAACCGATTACTTCGCCGTATCATCCGCGATAGTAAGTATCGTAAATATTCTGCTAAAGATACTATTGCACGATGGGAAAGTGTCAGAAGAGGAGAGGAGAAGTGGATATTCCCATATCAGGAAAATGCAGATGCAATGTTTAACTCTGCGTTATTATTTGAGCTTCCGGTTATAAAAAATCATGCCGAGCCATTATTGAAAGAGGTTCCACAGAACTGCAAAGAATTTGCTGAATCGTACAGGCTTCTGAAGTTTCTGAATTACTTCAAACCTATTTATGAACATGAAATTCCATCAACATCGTTACTACGTGAATTTCTTGGAGGAAGCAGTTTCAGATATTGATTATTCATGCATATATAAAAAAAAGAGGATACCAAATTGGTATCCTCTTTTTCTATAAATTATTCTGCATCGATCAGAGTTCTACGAGTAGCAAAAGCTTTTTCGTATTCTTCTTTAGGACCAACGATCAATTTTTCAAAATCACGCTGACCTGTACCAGCAGGAATCAAGTGACCACAGATAACGTTTTCTTTCAAACCTTCAAGTCTGTCAACTTTACCATTGATAGCAGCATCGTTAAGAACTTTAGTAGTTTCCTGGAACGAAGCAGCAGAGATGAAGCTTGTTGTCTGAAGAGCCGCACGTGTAATACCTTGTAAGTTTTGTGACGATGTTGCAGGAATTGCATCACGTACTTCAACTAACTTCATATCACGACGTTTCAACATTGAATTCTCATCACGAAGTTTACGTGGAGTTACAATCTGACCTGGTTTCATTGTTTGAGAATCACCCGCTTCAACAACAACTTTTTTACCCCAGATACGATCATTTTCTTCCA
>JBOFIZ010000343.1:0-4518 GCA_051650425.1 Bacteroidales bacterium | reverse complement strand
TAGAAACGCCAGGCTGTGTTCATATCCTTCACATCCCGACCCGTATCGGAAACTTTATAGAATCCAGCCGTGGAGAACTCAGGCTGATGTTGTGCTTTCGCTGTCCAGGTCAATGCCAGACAAGCTAGAGCGACAAATAATTTTTTCATTTTCATTATTATTTACAGGTTATTTATTTGATTGTTAACTGAGTCGTTTTTAAATTCTCACCCCGGATCTGCAAGATAGCTTTTCCTTTTTTATTTTTACGAACCAGAACGACACATCTTCCTCTGAATGCTTTACACTCCGGTTGCTTATATGCAATCATATCGATCGGATCACCGTTATCCACTCCCTCTAGTTTCAGATCATCCGATAATTCGAACTGGAGATACTGAGATGCATGCGGGCAAAGATTCCCTTGTTTATCCACAATACTTAAATCAATCCGGATAACTTCGGGATGCTGCGAATTTGTATTCCCGCGCGTAACATCCGTCTTCACTGTATATGCTTCCTGAGCGGTTGACAGCGTTTGCCGAGCAACAACCTCACCATTTCGGAATCCTTTTACATGGATCGTTCCGCTTTCATAAGGCACTTGCCAAACCAATTGCTCATCTGCATATTTCTGCGTTCCTAACGATTGCCCGTTTAACGACAGATTGACGGAATCACAGTTGGTATAAACAACCATAGGGATCAGTGTATTTTCTTTTCCTTCATGCGTCCAGTGAGGTAACAAATGGACCATCGGTTCGGGATTCCATAGACTCTTATATAAGTAATACGCATCTTTTGGAATACCCGCAACATCAATAATACCAAAGTTTCCACATCGCTGCGGCCATTCTGCCTCTCCCAGATAATCAAAGCTCCCCCATCTGAACTCGCCCATCAACCATTGAAAAGAAGTGGTTCGTTGCCACGATTTTCTTATACTGATACGAACTGAAGCATTATCATAAGAGGATTGGTAATACGCATTTACAGACTCCTCCGGAAAACATTCTTCTGCAGATAAATCTTCGATAGGGAACACCCGATGTTTAAACTCTTCCCAGTTAATCGCTCCTTTTTCCCAGGGAGCAGGAAAGTCTCTTCTGCGCCATTGCGTTTTAGTCCGGTAGACTCCTCGTGTCTGATACGTATGCGGAACTTCCGTTGCAATAGCACAGACTTCCGGAAATTTCTCATGAAACCGTTCGAACTCTCCTACTTCTTCACCATTTCCATTAAATCCTACAATATCCAATGCCAGAAACTCGGATGCGTAATCGGCCTTCATTCCCCGTGTCGGATCAGCTCCTCCCTGAGTCACGGGTCTGTCCGGATCAAGCTCATGAAACAACCCGACTAACTGTGATTGTACCTCTTTCGACGGATTATACACTTCATTTCCGATACTCCATATAATAACCGACGGATGATTTCGATCGCGTTTAATGAAACGAGTCAGGTCCTTACGCCAGTTTTCCTTGAAATAATTCCCGTAATCATCTCTTGCCTTCGACGTATCCCATCCGTCAAGACCTTCATTCATCACCATGATCCCCATTGTATCACACATTGCATAAAACTCGCGCGAAAAAGGATTGTGTGCAGTACGTATAGCATTGCAGCCCATCTCTTTCAACAGTTTTAACCGATAGTACAGAATATCATCCGAAACAGCCGCACCGACAGCGCCTGCAGTATGATGGTCGCAAACACCTTTCAATTTCAAAGATTTCCCATTCAAAAGAAAGCCTTCGCTGGCTGAAAAAGCAATAGAGCGAAATCCGATACGCTGTTCGTGTACGTCTGTTTCTTTTCCATTCTTTAGAACCCGGACACGCAATCTGTAAGTATCGGGAGAATCCGGAGACCAAAGCTGCGGATGTTTGATCTGCGATTGTATTATGTGTATGGAATCTCTGATCGAACAAGCCTTTTTAGAGTTATCAACAATTTCACCATACTTGTTAATAAGTTCCGTTTCCAGCGTATATACGCCATTTCCGTCCGTTAATAAATCTACCTGAACACTGTAATTTGCTTTTTCAGCACTTACATCAGACGTTCGGAACCATACCCCGTCACGTGAGATGTGAACCGGATCGGAAATCTGTAACCATACATTACGGTATATTCCCGATCCGGTATACCATCTTCCAGACAGAGGCTTACTGTGATCGACTCTGACAGCAATCACATTTGCTCCCTTCGTTAAGAAATTTGTGATATCATAACTTTGCCCTATATAGCCATTTTTATTTTCACCGACCCGAGAACCGTTTATCCAGATTTCTGAAAGCGGATAAACTCCATCCAGGTGCAGAACAAGTTTCTTGCCCACGTAAGATTTATCCCAATGCAACGTTTTTCTGTACCAGCCGATTCCGGCGGGCAGAAATCCACTTTGCCAGTCCGAAACATGTTTGGTCGGATGATACTCTCCTTCGATACTCCAGTCATGAGGCAAATCTAAAATTCGCCAATCCTTTGCATGATACTTTTTCTCACTATACACAAGAGAATCTCCCTGACGAAATTGCCACTTACTATTTAATAAGATATAGTCGGAAGCCGATAAATGTGTACTTAACAGAATAAAGAATAATAGTTGGATCAGTTTCATCTTATATTTGAATTTGAGTATTTAAGACAACCTTTTAACGCTTGCAAAACTAGCTCTGAACGGTGGATGTAGATGTTCAAAATTGAGTATTTTGATGTTCAAAATCGTGCAAAAAAGAAAAATTCCTTTGTACATCATGCTTATGCACAATGTACAAAGGAATTTTCCCCATCTTTTCTAACTTGCTATTCCCAACCCGGATTATTAGGTTTCAAGTTTGGATTTAATGCTATTTCATTTGTCGGAACCTGATATAAATAATATTTATCCAACCATCCTTTTCCATTACGAACCGGATCATCAAACAAATAAATATAACCTTCTTCCAAAAGAGCATCCGGCAATTTTGTTTCCGTATTCAATAGTTTACCGTTAGCGCCAATCTCTGATCGTTTCGCCCACATACCATATTGTTGCTTGTTAACAAACCAGTCTGCTTTTTTCCATCTGCGGATGTCATAGAATCCAAAGCCTTCGCCCATAAGCTCAACAATACGTTCTCTGCGGATTTCCCAAAGCATCGGATCAACCGATGCATCACGATCCGGATCAAAAGCACCATTAATTGCTGCAACATTCATTTCGGCAATCATGGCACGTTTTCTCAATTTATTGATTGACTGATCTGCCACTGACTGATCGAATTGATTCAATTCATATTTTGCTTCTGCATAATTCAACAGTACTTCATTCATTTTGAAAATAGGAGCATCTGCCGTATTACGATTTTCAACCGAATTATCCCAAACCTGGTAATGTTTGTAGACATAATATCCACCGCGAGATGAACAGTAAGCATACGACTGATTCGTTGTAATGTTCGGAACTTTATTCAGAATCGATCCACCCCAGTTCATTAAAGGCAATACTTTGTGTTTGTTCTCACCCGGACCCGGAGTTCCGTTTACTTTTGTAACACCCATTATATCCAGATACTCTCTGTAAGCCGGATTTGAATGATATTCCCATTTCGTCTGATTCTTATCTTTCAGCTCGTAAGGAGGTGTCACTGTATGCAAAAGACGTCTGTCTCTGTTTCGGAATTCCGAATAAATCGTTTTATCTGTTTTTCCCCATTCATAAACATTACTTGTCGAAGCTGGTTTCCCGTCTTCACACAAATACATATTCACTATATGCTGAGGCATCTCGATATTATGGCTTGATGTTCTCTCGATATGACTCATCATATGTGTCAAAACATCTTGTCTGTATTCTTTAAAGAAAATAACGCCCGGCATATTTTCCAGTTTAGAAGTCAGCTCTTCTCCATAATTATTGTTCAAAGTCGGGTATTTAACCATTAAAGCCTCCGAAGAACGCACACATTCTTCAAAAAACTTATCGGAATCACCCAGATTATGGTATTTTCTCCATGATCCTTCAAACAAAGAGAAGCGCGAGATCAAAGCCTGTACAGCCGCCTTTGTAAGCATTTGTTTGGAGTCGTCGACAATATTCTTCTCGGCAAACAGCAAGTTATCCAATAAAATATCCGTAACCTGTTTACGAGGCATACGTTTCGAATAAATATAATCTGTGTCTGCTTCAGTCAGAACTTTATCAATCCAGGGTACATCACCGAAACGGGCAACCAACTCCATATAATAGTAAGCTCTGAAGAAATAACCAACCGATCTCCAATGCTCTTTTTGTGCTGCTGTCAGTTTATTATTTTTATCGACATTATCCAGCATCAGGTTAACCTTACGGATATATTTGAAGTTCCATCCATTTCCTGAAGCCGAATTCGAGATATTCTGAAACGCATACGGATTCATATCGCTTGTTCCCTTACGAGTCAGATATCCGGCATAAACATCCCCTAAATATGCTTTTGCAGAAGAATAGGCACCATCGGTACCAACTCTTCGCAAGATATTTCCATCTGTAAACACATTATACAAAGACCATGC
>JBOFIZ010000342.1:0-5070 GCA_051650425.1 Bacteroidales bacterium | reverse complement strand
TGGTTTTAAGATAAAAATGTTAATTATGATGCCTTGTCTCCGTAATATTGATTTATTTTAATTATTGTTGGGCAATAATTGTATTTTGTTTTATCTTTGCAACCGATTTTCGACATTAACACTAACGGAGCATAAAGATTTATTCTTACTCATGCATTTAAACAAACTATATTATTGGCTAATAGCCTTTCTTTTGATTTGCGTGTCAGCTTGTTCGAAAGAAAAAGGAACGCCAGTAACCGATACGATGGGGTTGGGTTTTGAAATCCGGATGCCCGGCGAGGTATTTACAACGACTGACACGATGGAGTATAAGCAGGAGTCTTTTGCCCGTTATACATGGAAAAGTGTAGAGGATGTTAAAGGAAGAGATAAGATTGATTATAATTTTATACTGATAGATTTTCCGTCTGCACTTGTTCATTCCGATTCATTAGGTAAGATTCAGTTGCTTTTTAATGAACACGAACAGGTGTTTTTTTCTAATGCACAGTATAGTCTGGTCGATCGGGCTGACTTATATAAGGACGGATATCCGGGTAGTTTTTATATCTGGCACAACATGTCGGATGATTCCTATTCATGCAGTTATTACTACCTGGTAAGAAATAAGCTTTACTATATGATGGTGCATCTCCCGGTATGGAAATCCGAGTATGTTCAAAAGAAAGATGAGTTTATAAACTCATTTAAGGTATTAAAATAAGTAAACCTGAAATATGAAACGATCTTTTTGCGTGCTAGCAAAAAGATCGTTTTTTTTGTTTGTAGCTAACATAATTGCGTTCAGAATTGTTCTACCTTCAAAAATATGGCAGTATTTTCTTTTTAATCCTGTATTTTTATAACTAACAGGGTCAAAAGTGTAAAATGCGGAATTACTTAATTAATCCTATTTTAATGCTTTACAGGGTGAAATGGTTTGTGTAGAGACGTTTTAAAAGCGTATTTTTGCATTTCCGTGTTAAAAAGAGGGCTTGAATTTTCTGAATATTTTTTGAGTAAAAAGAGGCATCAGAGAATTCGGAAACAGCTTTTGGAACGGTAACTACAACAACTAACCTAACCTTTAATATTAAATTAATTATTGTTTTAACTTTATGATCTTACAATTACTAGTAGTATTGGTTGCTATTATCTTAGGAGCACGTCTGGGCGGTATCGGCCTGGGAGTAATGGGCGGAATCGGATTGGCAATACTTACTTTCGTTTTTGGCTTGCAACCGACAGCACCACCTATCGATGTGATGCTGATGATTGTTGCCGTTATTTCGGCAGCAGGGTGTATGCAGGCAGCAGGCGGTCTGGACTTAATGGTGAAAGTGGCAGAAAAGCTTTTACGTAAAAATCCATCCCGCATTACGATTCTAAGTCCGTTGGTGACTTATTTCTTTTCGTTTATTGCCGGAACAGGGCACGTAGCTTATTCGGTTTTACCGGTAATTGCTGAGGTGGCTACCGAAACGAAAGTGAGACCCGAGCGTCCGTTAGGTATTGCAGTAATTGCTTCGCAACAAGCTATTACAGCGAGTCCGATTTCGGCAGCAACAGTTGCCTTATTGGGTCTGTTGGGCGGATATAACCTGTCTCTTTTCGATATTTTGAAAGTGACAGTACCGGCAACATTGATCGGTGTTTTGGTTGGAGCGTTCTTCTCTTTACGTGTAGGTAAAGAACTGGTTGACGATCCGGAATACCAAAAGCGTCTGGCTGACGGTGAGTTTGCGAAAGATAAACACCAGACTGTGAACGTGGCAAATGCGCGTAAAGCAGGTCTTTCGGTTTTCTTATTTATCCTTGCAACTGTATTTATTGTATTGTTCGGTTCAATCGAATCGTTACGTCCTACTTTTGAAGTGGCAAACGGTACAGTGAAAATGGATATGCCGGCTATTATCGAGATTCTGATGTTGTCAGCAGCAGCTTTGATTCTGATTTTTACACGCACAAGTGGTGTGAAAGCAGCTCAGGGTTCTGTATTTATCGCAGGTATGCAGGCCGTTGTTGCGATTTTCGGTATCGCGTGGATGGGTGACACGTTCCTTCAGGGGAATATGGTGGAGCTTAAAGCGTCAATCGAAAGTGTCGTTACACAAATGCCATGGTTATTCGGATTTGCATTATTCGTGATGTCAATCCTGCTTTACAGCCAGGCAGCAACCGTACGTGCTTTGATGCCATTAGGACTGGCTTTGTCTATATCACCTTATATGTTGATCGCGATGTTCCCTGCAGTAAACGGTTACTTCTTTATTCCGAACTATCCGACTGTAGTAGCAGCGATTAACTTTGACCGTACGGGTACAACACGTATCGGTAAATACATATTGAACCACTCGTTTATGATGCCGGGTCTGGTCGCTACAATCACAGCTGTGAGTGTAGGTCTTCTGCTGGTTCAATTGTTCTGGTAAACAGAAACACCTTAACTATAAATAATCAATAAATCATTCCGTCTTTTTTTTATTATTTGATTTATATTGGAATGATGTAATTTGTAAGCTGCCCGAATAACCCGGGCAGCTTTTTTTATGAACTCACATCGGTGGGGAGTTGTTCTAACAATAAACTCAGGGAGAGTCTTTTCTTCCATTAATATAGCAATGTATGAGAAATAAAACATTAGTGATCGGTGCCTCCGACAATGAGGAACGTTATGCGTATAAGGCCGTTAAGAAGTTGCGGGAAAACAAATATGATGTGATTGCTTTCGGAACCCGTAAGGGGATTATCGGCGACACGGAGATTGTTTCAGACTTTCCGACAGATGCCGAAACGGTAGATACCGTTACCTTATATATAGGTCCCGGCAGACAACCCGAATATTATGACAAAATAATAGCACTCAAACCCCGCCGGGTGATTTTTAATCCGGGTACGGAAAACGAAACTTTTGAAGAGATGCTTACAGACAAAGGTATTGAAGCAATGGAAGCCTGTACGCTTGTTTTACTTGCATCCAAACAATACTGAGAAGTATCGGAAAGATCGTAACATTTTTTTTATTCAGGCTGTAGAGCGTTCAAAAGCGTTTTCTATAGCCTGTTTTGTTTCCGAACCGAATAATCTTTTGAAAGTATTTATTTCCAAATCGAAAATCTTTTAAACCTTTTTTCCTTACGGTTGTTTATTATGTAACAAGCCAAACAAACAGATTATGAAACGCAGATTTTTATTTTTAGTTGTTTCGCTCTTACTCGGCAGTATGCTGGTTTCGGCACAGGAAATGACTAAGCAGCAGCAAAAAGAAGCTCGCCGCGCTCAGAAAGAAAAGGCTAAACAAGAGCAGGCAGCGATGGAAAAGATGTTATATGATAAAGCTGTATATGCTATAGAGAATTATGAGTTTATTCTGGAGGCTGATCTGATTTATTTACGTCGCGGACAAACGTTTCCTGTAAGCAGTAATTTGAATTTTATATCAGTCAAAGGTGATAAAGCTGTGGTTCAGATTGCATCCAATGCCGCTTTAGGTGGTCCGAACGGAATGGGGGGGATTACAGTTGAGGGTACAACCCGTAATGTTAAACTTACGAAGGATAAAAAAGGGTTGGTCCGATTGAAAATGGATGTTTCGGGAGTCGCTCTTTCCGCTCAGGTTGAAATCATTCTTTATGGCGGCGGTTATCGTGCAGAGGCTACGGTTTATCCGAACTTCAACTCAAGACGTATGACCATGTCGGGACGTATCGTTCCTCTGGATGAGTCCAATCACTATCAGAGCGGGTTCTCTTATTAATAAACCAAACGAATTTTCGTATAAAAACAATACAAACAATAATTATCTAAACCTTTATTTAAACAATAAATTATGAAAACTATCGCATTATTTCTAGTTGGATTGTTTGCTACAGTATCAACAATCTCAGTGTCAGCTCAAACAGCTAAACAGGTAAAAGAAGAAATGAAACAAGAAAAACGTGCTGAACGTAAAGCTTATGACAAACAAATTTTCAATCAGGCTTATCAGTCCATGCAGGATTCATTGTTCGTTCTTCAGGCTTATCAGTTTACTTTCCAGGATGGAACAACTGTTGAGGTGAACAGCACAACAAACTTCATTCACATGAATGGTGATAAAGTATTTGTTCAAACTGCAAGCAACCTTCCTATTATGGGTCAAAACGGATTAGGTGGTATTACTTTGAAAGGATATCCTCAAAATGTGAAATTCACTCAGGACAAAGCCGGTAACGTAACTATGACTATGGATGTATTCGGTATCCTTATGTCAGCTCAAATCGTTATTAACCTTTACCAAGGCGGTAACAATGCACAAGCTACAATCTATCCTACATTCAGCAACAACAACCTGACTATGCAGGGTAACATTCAGCCATTGAGCGAATCTTCAATCTTCCAAAGTGGTAACTACTATTAATTAGTAGTTTTGAATAAGACAAAAAAAAGACAGACTGAAAAGTCTGTCTTTTTTTTGTTTATAGCTTTTTACTTTTTCAGAGAAGCAATGCTTTCTTCCAAAGATTTGATTTTGCTTTCAGCATCGGATTGTTTTTTGCGTTCAGCATCAACAACCGCTTGCGGTGCATTGTTTACGAATTTCTCGTTGCTAAGTTTACCAGAAACCGATTTAAGGAATCCCTGAAGGTATTTCAGTTCTTCTTCCAGTTTCTTGATCTCTTCGTCCACATTCAGTAAAGCTCCTAACGGCACAGCATATTCTGTAGTTCCTACAAGGAATGAAACAGCAGAAGCTTCTTTTTCGTCCGTAGTAGCAATCGCCGAAAGGTTACAAAGCTTTGTGATCACAGCATCGTATTCACCATTGTGAGCGCCTAAGATCTGAAGAGTCAATGTCTCCTTGTTCGGGATGTTTTTTTGCAAACGAACCGTACGAACACCGGCGATAATTTCTTTTACCGCTTCGAAGTCAGAGATAATCGTAGCATCAAAAGCTTTCGCTTCAGGCATACGGCTTACCATGATACTTTCACCGTCTTTACGCTCTGTAATAGCCTGCCATAACTCTTCTGTGATAAATGGCATGAACGGGTGAAGCAGACGAAGCAATGAATCGAAGAATCCAAGAGTCGCTTCGTACGTAGCACG
>JBOFIZ010000341.1:0-2063 GCA_051650425.1 Bacteroidales bacterium | reverse complement strand
TCTTAATCGTTTCGGATCTAAATCAAAAAGTGCAACTTCGTGATCAAAGCAAAGCGTATCTGTAAAAAAGGAGCCCATTTTACCGGCTCCTAATATTAATATTCTCATTTTATTTGCTGTTTAATTCTAGTTGCTGACGGACAGATTCTTCATGAATCGCTTCCATAACTTCTTTTACAAATTCATGAGACAAACCTAACTCTACAGCCTGCATACAACGTTTATTAATAATTTCGTCATATCTGCCCGATTGTAGCACTGGCATATCATTTTCTTTCTTGAATTGTCCGATTTCACGAGCTATTCGCATCCGTTTTGATAACGTTTCCAATAACTGTGTATCTAATTCATCAATCTGACGACGAAGCTCAGAAAGATTTTCTGTCGTAACCGTTTTATCGCGAATTACCAGCATATTCAGAATGAAACGTAATGTCTCCGGAGTAACTTGCTGATCTTTATCTGACCATGCACAATCCGGACAAGTATGCGATTCAATCATCAATCCTTCAAAACCAAGATCCATCGCTTGCTGGCTAAGAGGAGCTATTAATTCTCTCTTACCACCAATATGACTTGGGTCGCATATAATAGGTAAATTTGGCAAACGTCTTTTCAATTCAATTGGAATATGCCACATTGGAAGATTTCTGTAAAGTTTTTTCTCGTAGGAGCTGAAACCTCTGTGAATAACTCCGATACGACGAATCCCTGCATTGTAAATACGCTCTACAGCTCCAATCCACAACTCTAAATCCGGATTAACGGGATTTTTAATTAATACAATTTTATCACAACCTTCCAAAGCATCTGCAATTTCCTGAACAGCAAATGGATTTGCTGTTGTACGAGCGCCGATCCATAAAATATCAACATCGTATTTAAGAGCTTCCAAAACGTGTTTTGCCGTAGCTACTTCTGTAGCCGTGTACATGCCATAAGTATCTTTTACTTTTTTCAACCAGGCCAAACCTTGAGATCCTACACCTTCGAATCCTCCTGGTTTAGTTCTTGGTTTCCAAACACCTGCTCTGAAAATTTTTAATCCTTTATCATGTAGTTCCTGAGCCGTTTGCATTACCTGCTCTTCTGTTTCTGCACTACACGGACCTGCTAAAACGAAAGGTCTTGTTGACTCTATACCTGGTAATATAATTGATTGTAATTCCATTTTTATATGCTATTATTGTTATATATTCTATTGTTTATTATTTCATTAATTTTATTCTTGAGAGAGCTTCTTCAAGTTTATTGGCATCGGCGCAAAGCGATATACGGATATAGTGATTTCCGTTCGATCCGAAGATTGCACCTGGCGTCATAAATACGTTTGCATTGTATAAAACATCATCTGCCAATTCGTAAGAATCTTTATACTTATCTGGTATTCTCCCCCATAGGAAAAGACCAACTTGAGAAGAATCATAAGTACAATTTAATTCATCCATTATCGCTTCTGCAAGTTTTCTTCGTTCACGATAAGTACGATTCATTTCATCATGCCATTCCTGGTCAGCCTGCAAAGCTTTAACTGCTGCTTGTTGAATCGCGCGGAACATCCCTGAATCAATATTACTTTTCACTCGTATGATCCAATCAATAAACTCTGGTTTTGCGGCAATCATTCCTACACGCCAACCCGGCATATTGTGAGATTTACTTAAAGAGTTCAGTTCAATTGCACAATCCTTAGCTCCTTCAACTTGCAGAATACTCAGATATTCTGTATTCAAAATAAAACTATATGGATTATCGTTTACGATAACGATACCGTTTCGTTTGCCGAATGCAACAGCTTTTTCAAACAACTCTCTGGTTGCTGCTGTACCTGTAGGCATATTCGGATAATTAATCCACATCAGCTTTACATTAGACAAATCCATTTTTTGAAGCTCGTCAAAATCCGGCATCCAATTATTATCTTCTTTTAAATCATAAGATATTGCATTTATACCTAACAGCTTACTTAAAGAAGCGTATGTCGGGTAACCCGGATTCGGAATCAAGACTTGTTCGCCCGGATTAACAAAAGCCATCGATATATGCAGAATACCTTCTTTCGA
>JBOFIZ010000340.1:0-1853 GCA_051650425.1 Bacteroidales bacterium | reverse complement strand
AGTAATCCGTCACCTTATATTTCTCCGCCATTTTCACACACGAAAAACACAGTTCATGTTTTTCCAATTGAATATCAACCCCATACAGGGTGTAAGGAGTCGCTTTAAAAGGAGCTAGAGCAAGCAAATCGATCAGAATCTTTGCTTCTGTTCCGGCAAGGCTCCGCCAAAGGGAGCTATTGGTCAGCTCTCTCGAAATAGGTACGAAAGTATTCATATAAAATTTGATTTTTCAGGTTGCTTTGATCTCCTTCGGATCAAAGTCGGACCTGAATATGGGTTAGTGATTGGTTTTTTCAGGTGTTGTTGAGAGCATGAGCAATCAGGGTGTACCCAAAAAATAATGAATTCGGTTTACCATCTGAGGTGTCAAATGACGCTGTCCTTTCGAACGCCCCAGGCGTATGAGCTCTTCCCACAGCTCGGGACAACGCTGGATCCAGCGTGTCAATGATCGCGAAGCAGACTTTGCTTGCGAATTGGGAAAGTAAGCACGAGCAATTTCAGCAAATGATATCATATTCTCCTGATTAGTAATTGTGTTACTTTAATGTTTATGTTGGAATTATATACGTATTTAGATTCTTCCAAATACGTATTTTGAGCTCGCCAAATACGTATTTCGTCGTCACCAAATACGTATATAAATTTTACAAAATACGTATTTTAAATTATTTATCTCAGATCGTATATTAAAGTCTGATGAATATTGAGAACGATCAATCCTATATAACGCTCTTTACGGTTCCTTCTTCTTTTAAATAGCCTTCTAAAGAGTTTTGTGAAGTAATTTCTCTTTGGAAATATTCTTATAAACTCTCTTTTTTCATGAAATCTACTGTACTTCATACTGATTTATATATGTTAATATTTAAGGATTATAGGTTAAAGATATATAGTATTTTAAACATAAGCAAGCAATTTTCCCAAGTGTGCATGAAACCTCCGATTTTAACACAAATCTTACATGAAACCTCTAAATTTGACATATTTTATAATTTGTGTTTTTTGATAAATTGCCCTTTTCTATATGCTATCAGATTTTGTCGAAGCTGCTTTTCTGCATTTGGCGAATAGCTAATTCCAAGTGTTTGAAATTTGCTTTGGATCCGCGCAGAACTCAGTTCGCTGTGTTCGCTATCCATAAAGAGCGAGTAGGGGATAATATAGGATTTGCGTATAAAGAAATAATATTTCATACTTCCATTGGAGATTTCGTCTATGAGATTAGCGAAGTTGTTTTTGAATTTGTACAACGTAATGCCCTGAATGTTTTTAATATAGATTGAGCGATCCAGGTAAACGAATCCACCCAGACTATTTAAGTCGATTTTCAGATTTATTTTACTTTTGGGTATTGACAGCTCAAAGAGAGAGTTCGGATTTGACTGACTAATGAGTTTTGACAGAACTATATCTTTGCTTTCTGAGTCGAGTGTATGGTACTCTGATAGAATATTATTTACTCGTTTCTTTGTCTTATTTGATGCTTTTGATGATGAATGTGTCATCTGGTTTTGTTTTCTAAACAAAACAGTATTGTTAAACAGTAGATTCAAAAAAAAGTCTTTCCGATTCCCGAAAAGATTTATAGGCTATTTATATTTATATGAAGAAGAAATGTATGTATTCTGTATTGTTATGCAAAGATAGGTAATATATTTAGAAGTTGTTTAATAATTTCAGAAATATTTTTAATAGTCTTGATTCATGCTGTCTTTTATCCTTTTTTGCGCCTGTGAATCTTCTTTTCTTGCTTATAGCCTGCTTCAACTACAAATAGAAAATTCTAACTCATTAAACAGATGACTAAAACAGATACATAAAAATTTATCAAATAGCTTCTTAAACGT
>JBOFIZ010000339.1:0-1308 GCA_051650425.1 Bacteroidales bacterium | reverse complement strand
TTAAAAAAGCATGGATTTATTGACAAAAGAATCCGGACAGGGACTGTTTATTTGGTCAATCTAAAATAGATTTTTTTTCTGTTTTATCTGCAACATCTGCAACGTGTGTAGTAAGTATTTGATTAATAGGTGTTTGTTTGTTGCAGATGGTTGCAGATGGTTGCAGATGGTTGCAGATGAAATCAGTATCTGCAACACTCGAAAGGCCGATCGGTAAAGGGTTTTGACGTTTTGTTGCAGATGTTGCAGATGAAATCAGTTTTTTTTTCTGTAGAGAGTGATTCTTCAATGATGTTTATAAAAAGAAACGGCGTATCTCTGAAAAGATACGCCGTTTCTTTTCAAAGATTGACTGGAATAAATGATAGATTAAGTTGTTTAAAGGTTTGATTAATAAATGGTTCTGTTAATCAAGAAGGAATTTGTATGGATTGTAATAAGAAAACAAAGGTATTTGGGATCCTCCAAATGCCTTTGTTTTTTATTATCAATACGTTTGTTCTGATAGCCAAATACGTTTGTTTTTTTGTTAAACCGGGAAACAAAAATCTCGCTTTAGCGTATTGAATTTTTCATTAGTATCAAACGTTCTGTAGATACGTATGTAAATATATTTTGATACGTATCAAAAATATTTTTCATAGGTATCTAATTTTTGAAACTTGGACTTATTGGCTTAGAGTGAATTGTACTGGATTTGGTTTACAGATTTATAACTTAAACCGGATTGAGTTTACGCATACTTATCCAACAACGCTTATTATTATAGCCGAGAATGTTACGGTTGAAGATTTATATTTGCCCGGGATAATAACAAAGACTGGTTGTTTCAGGTCAGTATTTGTAATTATATTATAACGGATTATAACCGCTAATCAATAAGGCGATGCAACTGAGTGCTGCGAAAAATATGATGGCGGCATAAATTTTTTCCCGATGAGTAAATACAACTTCACCCTCATTGCGGTGATCCATTCTGCCCTTTATATAAAACCCTATTCCTATCAGATAGGCGATAGATGTGAAATAGAATAATTCTAATCCGCCGGCATAAATCAGCCAGATGCAATAGCCGGTTGTTATGAAACCTACTATACGTAAATAATTCTTACCATAAAGTCCTTTCTTTAATTCTGCAGGAGTATAAGATTCTTTAATCAAAAACAGCCCGCTAAATAAATAGGACGGAAGAATCATTACTCCGGCTATTTCAATAGCAGCTAAGTAAACATGCTCGGATAAAACAACGATGAATACAAAAAACTGCATTAAAAGACTTGATGCAAAAAGTGAATTTACAGGTGATTC
>JBOFIZ010000338.1:0-2993 GCA_051650425.1 Bacteroidales bacterium | reverse complement strand
CGTATGAAGCCAAACCTAATTTCTGATATAAATCGGCTGTTGCACGGTTACGCTCTTCAGCACGTTGCCAGAACAAACGATCATCATTACCTAAGAATGGAGCACTTTCCATTTGAGACTGGTGTCTCAAAATCGAGTTACGTTTTTGTCTTAATTCTTCAGGACTGATTGGCACAGCCATTTCGATATTCTCGATTTCCCATTCAGCCCAAGCTCCACGGTACATCCAGATACGACAATTATCTAACCACTCTGATCCTTTAGCTTCGTCAATGGCTGCTAAAATTGCATCCAGACACACTTTGTGTGTTCCGTGCGGATCGGCCAAGTCACCAGCTACAAAAATCTGATGCGGTTGAATTTTCTCTAAAAGTTCACGTACGATTACTACGTCTGCTTCAGATAAATCTCCTTTTTTAATTGTACCTGTTTCATAGAATGGTAAGTCAAGGAAGTTTACGTTCTCTGGCTTAACGCCTACGTAACGACAAGCTGAACGAGCTTCCTCGCGACGAAGATGTCCTTTAATGAAACGGATATCAACCGGATCCATATCACCCTCTTTTTTCTCATGAAGAAGGTAGTTAACGATTGAATCGTATTTTTCAAGCATTTCTTTATTTCCACCATCGAATTTTTCGATTAAGCTTCTGTAAAGAGACATTGAACGAATAACTTCCTCGTCACCTACTGCGATATTTCCTGAAGTCTCGTAAGCAACGTAAACATCATGCTTTTGATCAACCAAACGACGGAATGTTCCACCCATCGAGATCACATCATCATCCGGGTGCGGAGAGAATACCAATACACGTTTTGGGTATGGAGTTGCTCTTTCCGGACGATATTTATCATCTTCATTTGGTTTTCCACCCGGCCATCCTGTGATTGTATGCTGTAAATCATTAAAGATTTTAATGTTTACATTATAGGCAGATCCATAAAGAGCCAAAAGTTCTTGCAAACCAAAATCGTTGTAATCTTTGTTTGTCAATTTCAAAATCGGCTTATCTGTTTTCTCACACAACCATACAATCGCACGACGTACCATCATGTCATTCCATTCGCAAGAAGTAACCAACCATGGTGTATGAATACGAGTTAAACGCTCAGCTGCCTGAAGATCTAAAACGACTCTTGCATTATTATGATTTTGGAAATAAGAAGCAGGTACATTATCCTGAACAGGGCTTTCAACAACTTGTTTTACAACTTTGGATTTCGCCTCACCGAAAGCAACAAGAATAACTTTTGCAGCTCTCATCAAAGTTGAAATACCCATTGTAATAGCACAGTTAGGTACATTTTGGATTGAGCTGAAGAAACGAGCTGTATCTTTCAACGATTCTGCATCCAATAAAACCAAACGTGTTTTTGAATTGATCAAAGAACCCGGTTCGTTGTGTCCGATATTTCCCAAACGGCCTACACCAGTTAAGGCGATATCCAAACCACCGAAGCTTTCGATTTTCGCTTCATATTGCAAAGCATGTTCTGCAATATCTTCTTTCGCGATTGTTCCGTCCTGTGAGAAAATATTTTTAGGATCGATATCAACAAGATCCAACAAATATTCTTTCACCATTTTCAAATTGCTGTGAGGAGGATTGTCGCATAGCGGATAAAATTCACTAATAATAAAAACAACTACATTGTGGAAGCTTAAACCTTCTTCTTTGTGCATACGCACAAGTTCAGCGTAAATATCACGCGGTGAATAACCACCAGGCAAAGCCAATACACATTTTTGTCCTTTGTTTTGCTTATCCTGAATTGCTTGAGCAATCTCATGAGCTACACAAATCGCACCTTCTTGTTCAGACTCAAAGATGTCTGTATTAAATTTCTCATAACGAGTAATTACCGTCTTCTCAAACGCATTTGCCGGCTTGTAATATTTTACCGGTATGCGATTCAACGTAATCATCGAACTTAAATTGGTTCTCATACAGTCTTTTTATTTCTGTTAGTAGTAGAGTTTTGATAATAAAATATATTTAGAGTATCCGAAAATCATCTGCATCTTTCCACACAGGAAATTTTCGCCGATATTCTTCTAATGTATATAAGTCCAGTTCATAAGTTACCACATCTTCAATGGACTTCTGACAGGCAGCAAGTACAGACCCTTTTGGATCAACCAATTTGCTGTCGCCACTATATTTCAAATTCATAGCATCTGTACCCGAGCGATTGACACCGCATACATAAGCTGAATTTTCTATTGCACGCGCATCTAAAAGAGTATTCCAGGCAATACGCCTTTGTTCGGGCCAACAAGCAACATACAAGGCCAGATCATACTTATTATTATAATTTGAGCTCCATACAGGAAAACGCAAATCATAACAAATAAACAGTGAAATATTAAACCCTTTATAGATAATCACTTTCTGATCAGAGCCCGCTGTATAATGCTTCGCCTCTTCTCCCATACGGAAAAGGTGCTTTTTATCAATAAAATGAGTTTGATCAGTTGTAACAAAGAATCCCCTGTTAAAGTAACTTTCCCCGCTTTGTGCTATAAAACTCCCGGCAAGTGCTAAATCGCACTCACCGGAAATTTTCTTTAATCTTGAAATTGTGGATCCCTCATTGGTTTCTGCTAAAGTTTCGGGTGACATAGAAAAGCCAGTCGAAAACATTTCCGGCAAAACCAGAAGGTCTGTTTTTCCCTTGAGACTTCTTGCACATGCCTCAACTTTATCGAGGTTCTGCGCTTTATCTTCCCAGGAAATATCCATTTGAAAAAGTGAAATTCGTAATTTGATATCTTTACTCATCACCTGTAGCAAAATTTTCAGGATGTCTTGCTTCAAATTGTGTAAAGTAGTTCTTAATATATTTCATATCCGCTTCTTCGTTATCAGTCGGAGTAAATACAACTTCCATACCCATAACTTTTTTTCCATAATCCATATAAGCCAGAATTATCGGAACATTCGCTTTCTTAGCAATATAATAAAAACCTTTTTTCCAATTCGGGTTACGTT
>JBOFIZ010000337.1:0-9401 GCA_051650425.1 Bacteroidales bacterium | reverse complement strand
ATACTGACGCTTTATCAATCCCTGTGTTCTTTGCAATCTCGTTAACAATATCTGCTTTAGTCATAATAATATGAATTATTTTTCTGTTCTCTTAATTTGCTTACTCAAAACGGATTGCAAATATATACCATTTTAGTTTTAGAAAAAAGATCTCACTCATTTTTTTCTTTGCGAAAAAAAACTTGTAGGCCCTTTTTTAACGTTTCAGCGAGTATTGCGTAAAAAAGATGAAGTTTTTAAGCTATAATTAACGTATTTAATACGTGCTTGTTTTCACTTTATCTCTTCGCGCCTATCCTTTCTTTCAGATTTTTACTGAAGTCCGTCAGATATTTCGACACAGTTTCACCTTGATTGATTTGATTTACACTCAATTTATTGAGCCAGTTCAGTGCTTCCTGCAAATCATTTTTACGCTCATAATAATGAGCCATATTGAATGCGCAATAGCTTTTGGTCTGTTCTTCAGCTGCATTTTTAAACAGATATTCCCATATAATTGCTGCATCATCCCAATTATTTCGGCGTGCATAATTGTAAGCATCTTTCATATTGCTATCTTTTGTTGAAAAAACAATACGTGTTTCACTTAACATATATGGAAATAAGGAACGCATAACCTGATCTATTTTATCCCATAATATGGTTCCTTTATTGCGTGCAATCGATGTTTCGAAGAAACCTAAATCTTCATTTTTTGTAACACATTCGAATGACCATTCTTTATTACTGTTTATATCATATATATAATTTCCGGTCAGAGAATCATATAATTTAAAATCGGTCTGATAGCGTACATTATTCAGAAACTGATAAAAGTCACTTCCTTCGAATCCACCTACCGATAAATCACTCAATAATGCGCTTCTGTTCAAAACCAGAACAAGATCTACGCCATTATTACGTGCTAACACCTCCATATCCGGTTGGGCAATCTCTTTCTTATTCAGAAACAATGTATCAGTACGAAATGAGATAGAGTCAAATAAGACTTTCTCGAACCGTCCCAATTCATTCATTGAATATGCGAGTTCACTTACCAGCATGCGTGTCAATGAATCCAGGGGTTGATATAATTTCCGTTTTACATCTCCGTATTTAATTGTATGACCGTCCAAAGGACTTTGCTGTCCGGTGTTGTTAACAATCAAAATAGACTTGGCATATCTCGGAATATCATATTCTGCTCCTTTTTTATATTCATAAACCATCGTATGCTTTGATGTTTTACATGAACAGAAAATGATTAAGCATAAACATAAAAGAAGGTGATTTAATCTCATAAGATATCTGCTTTAATATTCGATAATAGAAACTGCTTTAAAAGGATAAAAGACTTCAGTTTCTTACGCTCTCCTAAATTAAATATCTAATAATCTAAAACAGTTTCTTAGCAAAGGTAATCAAATATTATCAACTATTTGAGAAATATTCTCATTTCTACTCTTTTATAACACGCAACAATTATATTAGTTTAGAACAAAAACGAGAGTCACTGCAGATAAAGCTCTGCTAAATGGCTTTTTACAATTCTGTTTTAGCTATTTTTGCACCATCTAAAAACATCAGAATATGAAATGGATAACATTATTGCTTTCGACTCTTATCGTATTTGTATGCCTGGCAGCATTCAACTACTTCTCGTATCCTGTGACCGATCATTTTGAATGGCAGTCTATAAATCCGCTGGAGGCTATTCGTGGATTCATTTTCACTTTGGCGTATTTTCGGATTAATGATGATATTGCCCGTACGATCGTTGCATTTATTATTGTTGGAGTCATATTTCTATTAAACCGTCTTTTACGTAAACTACTTATTAAATAATATGCTATCTATTATACTTGTTTTATTTGCCGGTATTATTATCGGCTATCTTTTTCGAAAAAAGGACACTTCTTTTTTATCTATGATAACAACTGTATTCATCTGGCTTCTGCTTTTCTTTCTGGGCATTTCAGTTGGCTCGAACGATGCATTGTTAGACAATATACTGGTTTTAGGCTGGGATGCGTGGGTGATTACATTCGGCGCACTTCTAGGAAGTCTGATACTTTCGAAACTGGTCTATATAAAGTTTTTCAAAAACGATAAACCTCAATAAAAAAAGGCTAAACACATTTCGAAAACTGATGTGTTTAGCCTTTCTTTTATCTTAGAAACTTTGCATATCGCAAAGTCTTTTATAGAATCCATCTAATGCCAGTAATTCATCATGAGATCCTTGCTCTACGATCTCACCTTCATGCATGACACAAATAACATCCGCATTCTTAATTGTAGACAAGCGGTGCGCAATAACTACAGATGTTCTGTTCTTCATCAGATTCTCCAATGCATTTTGCACTAAACGTTCTGACTCTGTATCCAATGCTGATGTCGCTTCATCTAAAATCATGATTGGCGGATTTTTAAGTACTGCACGGGCGATACTCAAACGTTGTCGCTGCCCTCCGGACAATCGGCAACCCCTATCTCCGATATACGTTTCATACTTCTCCTCTGTTGACATGATAAAGTCATTTGCATTCGCTATTTTCGCTGCTGCAACAACTGCTTCATCTGTAGTCGAATCTACACCGAAAGCTATATTATTATAGAACGTATCATTAAACAGAATAGCTTCCTGATTTACATTCCCCATTAAAGCCCGCAGATTCTCTAATGTCAGATCTTTGATATTATGTCCGTCAATTGAGATACTTCCTTTTTGCACGTCATAAAAACGCGGAATCATATCAACCAACGTTGATTTTCCCGAACCTGACTGACCAACCAACGCCACTGTTTTTCCTTTTGGAATTGTTAGATTGACCCCTTTCAGAATCCATTTATCCTGATATTTAAACCATACATCTTTAAACTCGATAGCATGTTTAAATTCAGTCACGACTTCCGGGTTAACAGGCTCTTTAATCGGATTCTCTGCCGATAGAATTTTATCGACACGCTCCATCGAAGCCAAACCTCGCTGAATCGCATAAGCAGCTTTTGACAGATCTTTTGCAGGATTAATAATACTATAGAAAATAATCAGGTAATAGATAAATCCTGCTGCATCAATTGAACTACTGCTGCTTAAGATCAAAGAACCTCCGTACCAAAGCACAATAGCAATTGTTGTTGTCCCCAAAAACTCACTCATCGGATGAGCAAGTGCATTACGACGGTTGATGCGGTTAATTGTTTTACGGTGGCTATCGTTTTGCTTGCGGAAACGTGTTTCGATCTTACGCTCTGCATTAAATGCTTTAATAATACGCAAACCGCCTAATGTTTCGTCTATCTGAGATAACAGTTCCCCGAATTGTTGTTGTCCGATTTGCGAACTACGCTTAAGCTTACGTCCGACTTTCCCCATAATAAAGCCGCTAAAGGGCAATAGGACGAAGACAAACAACGTAAGTTGCCAGCTCAAAGACATCATGGTCGCAAAATAAACGATGATCATGATCGGATTTTTGAAGATCATATCCAAAGAACACATGATAGAGTTCTCGACTTCTCCCACATCCCCTGTCATACGAGCTATAATATCTCCTTTTCGTTCGCCAGTAAAAAAACCGATAGGCAAACTTAATATTTTATCAAACAACGTGATCCGGATATCTCGTACAATACCTGTACGAATCGGAATCATAAAGTGCGAAGCCATATAAGCCGAACCGGTTTTCAGCATTGTCATCAATACCAGGAATCCTCCTAAAAGCATCAATACAACCGACGCTCCATGTTCATTTATTATTGAATTAATCCAATAATATGCATTGTTAACTACTGCATCTTTAAATGACTCTGCTCCTGAGAAAGGAATATAATCATAGGCTTTTTTATCCAGCCCAAATAGAATTTGAAGTATAGGAATAATAATCCCGAAAGAAAATAGACTAAGAACGGTTGAAAGTAAATTGAAGAAAATGTTCAGCACCAGATATTTCTTATATGGCGGAACAAATCGCTTCAGCAATACGAATAACTCTTTCATTTATATCAAAACATGTTTAATTATAACTAGATCAGCCTCCTGAAAGAAGGCTGATCTATATTTTATTCAAATAATTTGTGCATAAAATCGTCTAATTCTTTATCCAGACGATCCATAAATTTTTGATCCAGAATCATCGAATCAGATTCCAGTAAGAAGTGCTCACTCTGTGTAGCGAAGTTTTCGTCAACTACAATAATCGAAAAAGGTCTTAATGTAAACTCGACATTCAACAAATCAACGATTTTGGGTGTACGCAGCAACTCATCTAATGTTTTTGCAATCACACTTTCATCCAATGACATGTCTAATGTATCTGTAAAAACCTGCATCAAAAAATTCTCTTCATCGTCAAAGAATTTTAATGAGCCGTCTTCTCCATTCCATTGTATGTACAAGTCTGACAGCAGACCTTCCGGAGAAGCACTTCTATATTTCTCTACTGCTTGTGCTATTGCATCATAGAGCAGTTTCTCAAAAGTGACCATAATTATTACCTCCTATGGATTAATTCGAATTCAATTCGAGTGTAAATCACCAATAAAAATTAATTCATCAAAAGTAGAAGATTCTTTGATGTAAACAAAAAAACCTCACCCCTTTTCACAAAAAAAGATAGTTTTTGATTTTTAATTCATTAGCTTTGCTCATCTAATCATTACAATCAGAACACATTAAGACAACTACATATGAGAAAAATTTTCACATTCGTAGCTTCACTTTTATTGTTAAGCTGCTCGAACTCACAAAAAACAACCCATAAATCTCAAACTATGAGTCCGGCTATACAATCCGAAATAGTCTCTGATCTTAAACAAAAATATCCCGATGCCAGTGCACTTCGAATCGAACGCGGTGTAAAGCAAGCTGCTGAGCTTTGGAAAGAAGAACAAGGGAATGAGGCTGAGTTCAAAACTTTCTGCATGACCAACTTTGTTGCTGATTCTACAGATAACGACCGGTTATTCGAAAAGCTTCAACGGAATTATGAAATTCTTTGGGGTAATTACGGAATCATGGGTATGCAATTAAATGAGCCTATTGATCTGACCGGTGGCACAGTCGAGGATATTGACCTGACTTTTGGAGCCTATAGTCCTTCAGCTCATTTGGTTCAGGATCTATACGAAAACAAAGTTGCATTTATCACAGCTTTAAACTTCCCGCAATATTCCCTGGATGAAAAAAACAAACTTGGAAAAACATGGAGCCAGAGACAATGGGCTTATGCCCGCATGGGTGAAATGTTTACAGCCCGTATCCCTTCCGAGCTGAATATGTCTATGAATAAGGCCTCTTCAGATGCAGACGTGTATATCGCTTCTTACAATGTTCCTATGGGTGAACTTCGCAACAACGATGGCGAGCAACTTTTCCCGAAAGGAATGAATTTGCTTACTCACTGGAATCTTCGTGATGAGATTAAGGCTAATTATTCCGATAAAGAAAAGGGACTGGAAAAGCAGCTGATGGTTTATGAAGTTATGAAACGTATCATTGATCAGTCCATTCCAAGTGAAGTTATTAACAACGAGAACTATCAATGGAATCCTTATACAAATGAATTATCTAAAGACGGAAATTCGGTGGCAGCTACGCCCGAAAACGGTCAACGCTATCAGCAGATTCTGAATTTGTTCAACGAAATGCAGAAACAGGATGCGATGTATCCTGAAGCTATGAATAATTATATCAAACGGAAATTTGACGGTGAAATGGAGATTTCACAGGAACAATGTGAAGAATTATTCACGCAATTCGTATCGTCTCCGCAAGCGAAAAAAGTAGGCGAAATTATCTCAGCACGTCTGGGTCGTCCGCTTCAGCCTTTTGATATCTGGTATGATGGATTCAAGTCCAGAAGTTCGCTGGATCAGAAAATGCTTAACAGTAAAACAATGACTCTTTACCCGAATGCTCAGGCTCTGGAAGATGATATCGAACGTATGCTTATGGAG
The DNA here is from genome assembly GCA_051650425.1 of Bacteroidales bacterium. Classification (GTDB taxonomy): domain Bacteria; phylum Bacteroidota; class Bacteroidia; order Bacteroidales; family UBA7332; genus UBA7332. The sequence continues at coordinate 3,458 of JBOFIZ010000337.1, read as the reverse complement.
TTAGGCTACACGAAAGAGCGTGCTACTTATCTGGCTGATAAAATCGCAGTAGATCCGGCAAGAGGTTCGGGACATGCACGCGGAGGCACAATGCGTGGCGATAAAGCGCACCTTCGTACTCGTATCGGTGATAAAGGAATGGATTACAAAGGCTACAATATCGCCGTTCATGAGTTGGGACATAATGTTGAACAAACTATTTCATTGTATGACGTAAATGACTATATGCTGAACGGTGTTCCGAATACTTCGTTTACGGAAGCTCTGGCATTTATGTTCCAGCAAAGAGATCTGGATCTGCTGGATATCAAAAACAAGAACACAGACGAGGATCTGGAAACGCTTGATACATTTGTTTCTTTATATGAGATCATGGGTGTATCATTAGTGGATATGCGCGTTTGGAAATGGATGTACGAAAATCCGAATGCTGATGCTCAGGCTTTGCAAAATGCCGTACAGAATATCGCTAAGGCAGTATGGAACGAGTATTATGCTCCTGTATTTGGTATGACAGATCAGCCAATCCTTGCTATTTACAGCCATATGATTTCATATCCGTTGTATTTAAGCGCTTACTCTTTCGGTCACCTCATCCATTATCAGTTAGAAAATCATTTGGCCAATCTGTCTCCAAAAGAGTTTGCTAATGAGATTGACCGCATTTATATGCTGGGACGTCTGACTCCGGACAGATGGATGGAAGAAGCGGTCGGAGAAACGATTTCGATTCGTCCGGTTTTGGATGCTGTGGATAAAATTGACGTTAAAAAATACACTGACAACAATTAAAGTATACAAACTATCGAACTATACTCCCGTTAAAACGTATTATGTAATATAAGTTTTCACTTTTAAATCTGATATGCTATGCCTATTAACGGAGAAAAAAGGTACAACGATGAAATTCAAGCATTCGAGTACTATGATGCTGCTTCCGGCGAATGGCTTCAAAAAGATGAAATTGACGAATTAGATTCTGATATGATCAATCTGGATACCGAAGCTGACGTATGGAGTGAAGAGCATGACGAAATTGAAAATAAGTAATTATTTAACGGATCTGAAAACAGTTGTTTTCAGATCCGTTTTTTATTCTTTGTTTAAACCGCTGATATCCATTCGCAAATAAATACTTTCATTTGTAAATAACACACTTATTCTCCCCGATTTTAACTTTCCACATTCTTCTTTTTTTTTGAACAAACGACTTTAAAGCTCTGTTTTAATAGCAAACCTAAACCAATCCAAAAAAATTATGTTCAGTCGTTTGAATATTACACTATCTACATGGCTTATTGCAGGCGCGATCCCTGTAATTGCACAGGAGACTCCACGACAAGTAAGTTTTGAGGAGTCTCTTCAAATGCTGTATGATAATAATAAGAGCATTCAAATTGCCTCGAAAGAGGTAGATATTGCTAAAGCAGAACACGCCCGACTCAATGCTTTCTGGTATCCGAATATCAGTGCAGCAGGAACTTACATGCATTTCTCTAATAAAATCGAAGTAAAAGAGCCATTAAGTAATCTGACAAATCCGGTAAAAGACTTTATTCACAACATTCTGCCGGACGATCAGATTATCTCAGGTATTCTGGATAAAATAGGTTCTTATACATTAAACTTTCCACTCATGCCTCAGAATGTAACGACCATCGATGCAAATCTGATGTGGCCTATATTCACAGGAGGCAAACGTATATATGCAAATAAAATAGGTAAATCCATGGTCGAAGCCGCACGCGTCAATCATGCTCAGGTTGCTGCTTTTTCTCAGGTGGCACTTGTTGACTCCTATTTTGCACTACGACTCGGAGAAAGAGTTGTCTCTGTTCGCAAACAAGCTTTTGAGGCATTGAATGAGAATTTCAGCAATGCTTTAAAAATGGAAGAAAACGGTATTATCAATAAAGCCGACAGACTGGTTGTACAAGTAGGAATGGAAGAGGCTAAACGCGAATATGAAGCTGCTCAGAAACAATACCACGTTGCTCAGCAAGCCTTCAAAAGTCTGATCGAAATGGAAGGCAACGAATATGTCATCCCGACGACTCCTTTATTTATAAATGACTCCATCCCGTCTGTCTTATACTATAAAGCTGTTCTTCCGGGTGGCAACTATATGATCAATCAACTTCAGATACAGGAGCAAATGGCTAAATACCAGGAAAAAATCGGCAAAACCGGTTATGCACCCAATATTGCTTTAATCGGAAAACAAACTATTTACGCACATGGAATTGAGAAGAATCTGATTCCACGGAGTATGATCGGCGTCGGATTTACCTGGAATATTTTTGATGGTCTGGACCGCGAAAAGAAAATTAAACAAGCGAAACTGGCGACCCAATCGCTTGAGCTGGGTAAAGAAAAAGCATTAAATGAATTAACTGTTGCCATTGATAAATTCTATTCCCAAATTGAACAGGCTAAAGATAATGTTACAGCTTTAAACAGTACCGTTGCTTTGAGCAAAGAGTTGGTTAAGATGCGAAAAAAAGCATTTGCTGAAGGGATGGCTACATCCACTGAAGTCGTAGATGCACAGGTCGGACTAGCCAAGGTACAGGTTGCATATCTGCTGGCATATTACCAATATGATTCAGCGCTGATTAATTTGCTTTCATTATGTGGGATGCCACAGGAGTTTACCAACTTCAAAAATACAGGTAAAAGTGATTCTTTAATTTTCGAATAATTCAAACATACAACATAACACGCGATATGGAAAAGTCTAAAAAAATATTGCTTTACGCATTTCTGGGAATTTTACTGATCGTTTTAATCATATCTGCTGTCGGTATCATTACGCTCGGACACAAGCCGACAATTCTGCAAGGACAGATCGAATCAACCGAGATACGTATTTCCGGCAAACTACCCGGTCGTATCGACTCATTCCTCATACAGGAAGGAGCCAATGTGACGAAAGGCCAACCTTTGGTTTTGATTAATTCGCCCGAGGCTGTTGCTAAATATCAACAAGTAGCAGCCATGGAAAATGTCGCTAAATTTCAAAACCAGAAAGTAGATGCCGGTACCCGAAAACAAATTATCGAAACGGCTAAGCAACTTTGGGATAAAACAAAAGCCGATTTATCATTGGCTAAAATCACCTATGAACGTATTAACCGCCTTTATAAAGACAGTGTTGTAACATCACAACGCAATGATGAAGTCCATACATTGTATTTAAGTGCCGTTGCAGCTGAAAAAGCAGCTCATGCACAATATCAGATGGCTGTAGACGGTGCACAAACAGAAGATAAGGAAAGTGCTAAATCACTTGTTGCAGCAGCTCAGGGTGGTGTAAACGAAGTTGCGTCCTTACTTAAAGACTCGTTATTATGTGCTCCTGCCGACGGACAAATATCAAATATCTTCCCTAAACGCGGAGAATTAGTAGGTGCAGGTATGCCTATCATGAATTTGGTTGTACTGAGTGATGCACATGC
>JBOFIZ010000336.1:0-4299 GCA_051650425.1 Bacteroidales bacterium | reverse complement strand
TTTTTTTAGCAGGCTGATCTTTGATGATAGTCATACATTCTTCCAACGTCAGGACTTTCGGATCTGTACCTTTCGGAATTTTATAATTCGATCCTGAATAAGCAATATATGGCCCGAAACGGCCATTCAGAACTTCAAGTTCAGGCTCTTCATCAAATTTCTTAATGAATTTCTCTGCTTCTTGTTTTTTCTTTGCCACTATTAGTTCAATAGCTTCATCCAAGGTAGTCTCCATAGGATTTGCACCTTTAGGAAGAGATACGAATAATTTTCCGAATTTGACATAGGGTCCGAAACGGCCTACAGCTACGGTAATTATTTCATTCTCATATTCACCTAATGTACGAGGTAGTTCGAAATGTTTCAATGCTTGCTCGAGTGTCATATCCTCCATTAAAACACCCTTCATAAGAGATGCAAACTGAGGTTTTTCCTCGTCTTCATTGGAACCGATCTGAACCATCGGACCGAAACGACCGATTTTGACAGATACAGGCTTCCCGGTTTTAGGATCATTCCCCAATAAACGCTCTCCTACTTTTCGCTCTTGCTTAGCAGCCAGGCTTGTTTCGACCGTTGTATGGAAAGGTCCGTAGAACTTATCAAGTGCCTGCACCCAGTTAAGATCACCTTCAGCAATACTGTCAAATTCTTTTTCTACATCTGCTGTAAAGCTGTAGTTTAAGATATTCGGGAAGTTCTCAGTCAAATAATCATTTACGACAACACCAATGTTTGTCGGGAATAACTTCGCTTTATCTGCTCCGGTTATTTCCGTTTTTGTTTGTTCTTTGATTTTATCTTTCGATAAAGTCAAAACAGTAAACGAACGCTCTATTCCTTCCTTATCTCCTTTTTCGACATACTCTCTGTTTTGCACAGTCGTAATAGTCGGAGCATAAGTAGAAGGACGTCCGATACCTAACTCTTCCAGTTTTCGAACCAAAGAAGCCTCTGAGTAACGCGCCGGACGTTGAGTAAAACGCTCCGTTGCTGTGATGTTTTTCATATTCAAAACCTCACCTACCTTCATCGGAGGTAGCAATCCGCTATCCGAAGACTCTGATTCGTCATCCGAAGATTCAAGATATACACGAAGGAAACCGTCAAACTTAAGCACCTCTCCCACTGCAACAAATTTCTCACTTGCTGTTGCCAGACCGATAGTTGCCGTTGTTTTCTCCAGTTCCGCATCGGCCATCTGAGAAGCAATTGTCCGTTTCCAGATCAATTCATACAATTTCTTTTCCTGCGCAGTACCCTCTACTTTTTCCTTATTCAGATAAGTCGGACGGATAGCCTCATGGGCTTCCTGAGCACCTTTTGCTTTTGTCGTAAATTGTCTGTATTTCCAGTAACGTTCGCCCATAGTAGAGAATATCTCTTCTTTAGCCGTATTGATAGCCAGATCAGATAAGTTTACCGAGTCAGTACGCATATAGGTAATATGCCCGTTTTCGTACAACTTCTGAGCTACAGACATAGTTTGAGATACTGAGTAACCCAGCTTTCTTGCAGCTTCCTGTTGCAACGTTGATGTTGTAAACGGAGCTGCAGGTGATTTTTTACCTGGTCTCGTCTGTATATCTTCAATCACAAAATCAGTAGATTTGCAATTATTCAAAAAAGCTTCTGCCTCTTCTTTCGTTTTAAATCTTTTATTTAATTCTGCTTTCAATTCAGACTTATCCCCGTTAGCAGCTGTGACGATAAATATACCTATCACACGATATGCAGCTTCCGGAGTAAAAGCCTGTATCTCCCGTTCGCGCTCTACAATCAAACGTACAGCCACAGACTGAACACGTCCTGCAGACAAAGCAGGCTTAACTTTTCTCCATAATACCGGAGATAGTTCGAAACCTACAATACGATCTAAAATACGTCTTGCCTGTTGGGCATTCACTAAATTCAGATCAATATCGCGCGGAGTCTCGATAGCATGCAAAATTGCATTTTTTGTAATTTCATGAAAAACTATTCGTTTCGTATGCTCGGGATTCAATCCCAAAACCTCATAAAGATGCCAGGCAATGGCTTCCCCCTCGCGGTCCTCATCGGATGCTAACCAAACAATATCCGAATCGCTCGCTTGTTTTTTTAATTCCTCTACTAATTTCTTTTTATCAGCAGGAACTTCATATATAGGTTGAAAGCCATTAGCGATATCGATACTAAAGTCTTTCTTCTTCAAATCGCGAATATGTCCATAGCTTGACATAACCTTAAAATCCTTTCCCAAGAACTTTTCGATCGTCTTTGCCTTCGCGGGGGACTCTACTATGACTAAATTTTTTTGCATCTTGTCTAAGATCTTTTTCGATATTTATTTTCCTTGTTCCGAAACTTTTCAGCGAAAAGCCTCCATCAAAAGTTTAAGCTCGCACCAGCCATGAAATTAATTCCCTGAGCCGGTACACCATACCAGATGTCGTATTTCTGATTCAGTAAATTATTTGCCGATACATATACAGCAAAATTTTTGGTAAAGTTATAGGTTGCTTTTAAACCTAACAAGTTTACTGCTTTCATTGTATCATAAACAGGTGCATCTTTTGATAAAATATTACCTGTTTCTTCATTTACCAAGCCAACCTGACGTTTACCAACAAACTGATAATCCAAATCGATACGAAGTGGGTTGATAGGTTGAATACCTAAATTATATTTTACAATAAATTCAGGTTGCTGCATTAATTTATATCCTGAGTATCCTGTCAAATCCAATGATGTTTGCACCATTTTACCAACATTTGCACTCACTCTTAAGCCATAATTCCAGCCTGTGATATCTTTTATCTGAGCAGCAGCCATTGCATAAGCAGCTAATCGGTCTACGTAAGGTGCTACTACAGAGACTCTATCATAACGAGTCGCGCCACCAAAAAGTTCTATTGATAACGCATCCTTAATCAAGCCTTTAAATCCGATTTTGATATCACTTGGTGTAACATCCTGCTTATTTGTCGTGATTGCATTCGGTAAAACGAGATAACAAAGATTTGACATGCGCTCGAATGTATTAAACTGTGCATTTCCTGTCCAGTCTGCATACATTCCGAATGCAGGTGTAATATCCCAGTTCATATGAATATCGGGGAAAACGTGAAATTTAGGACCTGCCTGGAAAGCTACACCTGCCGATAGTCTGAAGTTTTCTAATTCAAAAGCTACACGTGGTGTAATTTTACCCATTCCATAAGTATCTCCTTCAGGCGCAAAAAATTCACCCTGTACATTCACTCCTCCACTGATGTTTCCTAACAGCTTACCAAAGAAATCCATTTCTAAGTTTCCAAAATTTTCTGTCGAACTCTTATCATTCGATAAACCAGTGTAAGAACGTGTAAAGAAACTATAGTTCAAAGCTGTTTTCATTTGCCAGTTTTCACCTAAGCGAACTACCGGTATTGCTGCATTAAACTTAATCTGATTATTCGTAGGCTTAATATCAGAAAACGACTCTGCCTTGAGCTCCTGATCTGCAGTAGCTATCGGAAGCATTGGCAGATTATAACGCGAATTGTTATAAGTAAGACCTAACAATAAACGAATTTTAGAAACCTGCTGATTCAGATTGATATTGAATCGATTCTGCATCAATTGAACTTTCATCTTTTTGTCCATCAACATCAACTGTCTTTCCAAGCCTTCTCTCTTACCTGAAGTATTAAAGAAGTCAAACGAAGCGTTCAGTTCTGTATTCTCGTTGCGGATAATTGCTCCGCCCACATTTGCTTCTGTGTTCCAGTAATTACCCATTGAAAGATTCACATAGCCTCTTTGTTTGCTAAAGTCAAAGTTAGTCCCGATAGCTGCAGGAGCCAAAGGGTTAACTTCATACAAAGGAGTTCCTGTAATCGTCCAGAATGAATAATCAGTTGCTTTTTTCGAATCACCTTTCGGAGCTTCTACTGAAGGCAAAAGGCTTACTTTAGACGCATCACGAACAATCGGTTGAAATTCTTTTTCGATCGTTAGCTCACGCTCAATAACTTCATTCTCTTTTTTCTCTGATTGAGCCCATGCACTGTCAACTGCTAAAAGAGTCAATGCTGTGAGTAGAATATATCTGTTTCTTTTCATTTTGAATTTTCTTGTAAGTTAAACGATATCTCCCTTAGTTACGGGTTTGTTTCTGTTCACGAGCCTGAATCTTTTGAAGACGATCACTGATCTCTTTTTGCAGCTCATCATTTGCTTTATAGTTGTTTTTCAAACTCAACAAATATTGTTTTGCCTGAAAATCATCTTTTTTGTTTACATAGATATCCGAAAGCAGAATAAATCCTTTAGCTA
>JBOFIZ010000335.1:0-5520 GCA_051650425.1 Bacteroidales bacterium | reverse complement strand
TATTCAGCTTTTAGTCGTATGCCTGCTATTAAATTCATAAACATTCGATTTGAACCAGTGTCGGAAGATTCGAATGAGCTGATCTGTTTGATAGAACTATCAAAGGCTAAATCGCAGTCTTTTTCTACTGAATTGGAAGGAACTCATTCTGCGGGAGATTTAGGTGCTGCTGTTGCATTTTCATATAAACATGGCAATATCTTTAAAGGATCAGAAATGCTGACTTTTAAGGTACGTGGAGCGTATGAGCAACTTCACGGAACAAGTATTACAGATAACTATACAGAATTTGGAGGAGAAACAACTATAAATTTCCCCCGGTTTTTATTTCCTATTTTGCATAGTAGTGTTCGGAAAAAAATTAAAGCAAATACTGAATTTGCTTTATCATATAATTATCAGCACCGTCCGGAGTTTACAAGGGTTATTGCAGGAGGAGCATGGCGATATCGCTGGACAGTCAAAGAACAGCATCGGCATACATTCGATTTTGTGGATTTGAGTTATACTTATTTGCCGAGAATGTCAGACGAATTCAGAAATGAAATGGATCAGATTCAGGTAAATCCGGTATTACGATATAGTTATGAAAATCACTTTATATTACGTACTGGTTATACCTATTATAGAACCAATAATGTTAAACTCAATAAGTTTAATCCGATTCGCTATACTTTCAGAGCCGGAGCAGAGTCTGCCGGAAATACTCTTTATGCCATTTCTTCTTTGACGAAAGCGAAGAAAGTCAATGGAGGTTATGAAATGCTTGGAATCAGATATGCTCAATATGTAAAAGGTGATATAGATTATGCAATGACCTATAGAATTGATAAACGAAACTATATTGCCTGGCATGTAGGCTTTGGAATTGCTTATCCTTACGGGAATATGACGGTAATTCCTTATGAGAAAAGATATTTTGCGGGAGGGGCAAACAGTGTGAGGGCCTGGAACGTTAGAACATTGGGTCCCGGACGCTATAGACGCACAGAAGGAATCGATTTTATTAATCAATCCGGAGATATTAAGTTGGATTTGAGTGTGGAGTATCGGAGTTATCTGTTTTGGAAATTGCACGGTGCTATCTTTATAGATGCCGGCAATATCTGGACGTTGAGGAAATATGATAATCAACCCGGAGGTCAATTCCAATTCGATACTTTCTATAAAGAGATTGCTTTAGGTTACGGTGCAGGAATAAGAGCAGACTTTGATTATTTTGTCTTACGTCTTGATCTAGGTATTAAAGCATATGATCCATCTTTATATGCAAGAGATTCCTGGCGTTTAATACAACCAGGGAAAAATGATTTTGTATTAAATTTCGCTGTAGGTTATCCATTTTAATCTTTTTGGAATCATTTCTCAGTGGGAAGTCTGATTTTTAGATTGGAATATATAACTTTGTAACCGCCTATTGAGGCTTATTTTATAATTTAAAAAACGGTAAGATATGCTGCCAAATTTGATAAAACGAGCTATTACTGGTTTGTTTTTTGTCCTTGTGATGTGTGGTGGAATTCTGTATAACGGAGTTTCATTTGCAATTTTATTCGCTCTGATAACTTTCTTGTCATTATATGAGTTTTACTCATTAATGAATCAGAAACGGAATACATCTATAAACCGGTGGTTTCATAGTTTAGTTGGTGCACTGTTTTTTTTAGCAGTTTTTTATTATAATATTTTATCTTCGACAGCTATCGGACTTTTAAGTAATAATCTGAATCTGGATAATATTATATTATTGCCGATTATCTCTCTGTTTGTCCTTTACTTTATGTACACCTTTGCTAAAGAGTTGTATAATCAGGATGGATCTTCACCTTTGGCGAATTTGTCGATGATTTCTATGGGACAATTGTATATAACAATGCCATTTTCTCTTTTGTCATTTTTAGCCTATTTAAATGTCGATACAATTTATAGCTGGCATTTTATTTTACCTATCTTTATATTGATATGGTTGAATGATACAGGAGCTTATCTTGTGGGGAGTCAGTTTGGAAAACACAGATTGTTTGAGAGAATATCTCCGAAAAAATCATGGGAAGGATTTTGGGGCGGTTTGGTTTTTAGTGTAATCGGTGGTGTTGTATATGGTATTTTTGTTCCTGACTTGTCTCTTGTTCAATGGGCCGGATTTGGACTTGTAGTTGCTATAGCCGGTGTTTTCGGAGATCTTACAGAATCAATGATCAAACGATTGCTGGAAGTAAAAGATTCAGGAAATGTATTGCCGGGACATGGCGGAATGCTGGATCGGTTTGATGCGATATTATTTGCAATACCTGCAGCATTGATTTATCTGACAGTGATTAATATATTCTGATTTAGAATCAAATAAAAAAAGCTATTATTAAAAGATTTACTTTTCATAATAGCTTTTTTTATTGAAATATAGAAACAGCAATAAATAGTTTTATATATTTGAAACCAAACAATTATCGTTTCGAGTTGTTTCCTTATTAAAATAGTTCAAACTATAAAACTATCATTATGAAAAACGAAAAACCTAAAGTAATATTTATTGATGTACTAGAAACATTGTTGGATATCAATCCGCTAAAGGAAGAAATAGCCAAGTTGTTAGGCGGAAGAAGAGATCTGGCAGAATGCTGGTTTACAAATTTATTACTCTATTCTTTAGTAGATACTCTAAATGATCGATTACACACATTCAGAGATATAGCATTTTCATCTTTTGAAATGTTAGCTACAGCCAATAATATCATTTATACGAAAGATGAAGTTTTGAAAGTTCTTAATATGGTGTCTCAGGCACCTCCTCATTCAGATGTTCCCGAAGGATTAAGATTGCTCAAAACAGCAGGTTACAAACTAGTAACTTTGACAAATTCATCATTGACTACCGTTAATGAACAAATTCATTTTGCTGGAATTGAAGAGTATTTCGATGCTTGTATTAGTGTTGATGATATAGGTTACTTTAAGCCTCATCGTCATGTATATCGTCGTGCAGCAGAACGTATGGGAGTAGAACCAGAGGAATGTTTACTGATTGCTGCACATGGATGGGATATTGCAGGAGCTCTGGAGTCTGGAATGAGAGCGGCTTTTATCGCACGTAAAAACTCAGCAATTTATCCTTTGGCTCAAGCGCCTGAAATAGCGGAAGATACCTTAATAGATGTTGCAGAGCAACTTTTGCAATTGTAAGTTGAAATAAGATAACGGATAATGATGTTCTATACTCATTATCCGTTTTTTATTTACCTTTGTACCGAATTAAAACATTATTCATTATTTAGTATGGAGCTTTTTAAACAGTTAAAGTCTATTCGGTTCAATCTATTCGATTATTTCTTGTTGCTATTGCTGTTGTCAGTTAATATCTATTCGATTATTGATAAAAAACAGGTTGATATAATTCCTATAATAACAAGTTTCAGCGGAATCATTTGTGTCTTATTGGCGGCAAAAGGAAATATAACCAATTTTCTTTTTGGATTGCTAAATGGTTTTCTTTACGCTTATGTATCCTATAAATCATCCTATTATGGCGAAGTAATGCTGAATTTAGGATTCTATGTGCCAATGCAGTTCATCGGCTACTATATGTGGTCAAAACATTTGAAAAAAGGAGAAGCAGATGAGGGTATCGTAAAGACATATCGACTGAGTTGGAGAAACAGATTCATACTTTTTATAGTGTGCGCTATATTGATCTATCTATATAGTTTCGTTTTACAAAGTATTCGTGGTAATCAGCCCGGATTAGATTCAGCATCAACAATTCTATCAGTTGTTGCTATGCTATTAGCAATAAAGGCTTATGCAGAGCAATGGCTAATATGGATTACTGTGAATGTTATATCTGTAATTTTATGGATTTTAGCTTATCAGAAAGGCGGAGACCATTCCTTCGTAATGATTGGAATGTGGAGTGGTTATTGTATAAATTCAATTTATGGATATATAAACTGGATCCGCTTATCGAAATAAAAAGTAAAAAAAAAGTATGTTTTACTTGCAGATATAAAACAAACAATTACTTTTGCCAACAGAATAACAAAAAAAATGAAGCAGTTATGAATTTATTCAGCACTACATATTATTTCTTCTTTTTTTACTTTTACTTTTTTAGCAAGTAGAAGCGGGAGGTCGTATGTAGAATCGAAGTAAAATTCAGAAAAAATATATAAGGTCCCGCTTACAAACGTAAGCGGGACTTTTTTTTTATTAATACATTAATACAAAATAATACCCTATATGAAACGCGTAACGATACAAGGTATAAAAGGTTGTTATCATGAAGTAACAGCAAATCAGTTTTTTGGTAAAGAAAATATCTCGACAATAGAGTGTGATACTTTCCGGGATGTGTTCTTTAAAGTTGCAGAAGGTGAAGCTGATTTTGCGATTGCAGCAATTGAAAATACGATTGCAGGCTCCTTACTTCAGAACTACGATTTGTTAAACCAAAGTGGTTTGCAGATTATCGGAGAATACAAACAACGCATATCTCATTGTTTCGCAATTCATCCCGAAGATAATCTAGAAGATGTAAAAGAAGTTTGGTCACATCCGATCGCTTTGATGCAATGCACGGATTTTTTAATGAAGTTACCTAATCCTAAGGTTGTAGAAAAATGTGATACTGCATGGAGTGCACGCGAAATTGCAAACAACAATCTACGAGGGCATGCAGCTATTTGTAGTAAGGAGGCTGCTGAAATCTACGGACTTAAAGTTGTCGAAAGTGGGATCGAAAGTAACAAACATAACTTCACACGTTTCTTGATACTCTCTAAATCAAAAACTGAGCAGAATCATGAATCAAAAGAAACGAATAAAGCATCTTTAGCTTTTTCTCTTCCTCATACAGAGGGAAGTCTATCACAAGTTTTATCTATCTTATCTTTTTACGGAATGAATCTCTCTAAGATTCAATCACTTCCGATTATAGGGCGAGAATGGGAATATTTATTTTATATTGATTTGTGTTTTAGTGATATAACGAGATATTATCAATCCATCGATGCAATAAAGCCACTCACCAAAGACTTCATTTCATTCGGGGAATATAAAGAAGCATAACGACTATGAAAGCTAAACAAATTGTTCCGGCGCAAAGAATATCAGAAGTAAGTGAATATTACTTCTCGAAAAAGCTAAAAGAAATTGCGAAGTTAAATGAGGCTGGTAAAAATATTATCAGCTTAGGTATCGGAAGTCCCGATTTACCTCCTTCCGAAGAAACAGTAGAAAAACTGATCGAAGTAGCATCCAGATCCGAAACTCATGGCTATCAGCCATATAATGGAATTCCTGAATTGCGTGAAGCTTTTGCTAATTGGTATTATCGTTATTATCAGGTTTGCTTAGATCCGAAAACAGAAATACTTCCGTTGATGGGATCGAAAGAAGGTATTCTGCATATATCGATGGCTTTTGTTAATCCGGGCGAACAAGTCTTGATTCCGAATCCGGGTTACCCGACATACGCTTCTTTAAGTAAGCTGTTAGGTATAAATGCAATATCTTATGATTTAAAAG
>JBOFIZ010000334.1:0-1796 GCA_051650425.1 Bacteroidales bacterium | reverse complement strand
GTTCAATATACCTATTGTGCTTGTACTACTTTTGTTTATATATAAATCTTGTTGAGATTATCTTTATTTGAAAAGATTCGCAATCAACTCCCCGACTCGCTCGTCGTTTTGTTTCTCGATTGCGGTTGCAAAAGTAGAGGCATTTTTTTATTCCTGCAAGTTTTCCGAAAAATATTTTCGAAACTTTTTATTTGAAAATACTATAACCTCCTGAACTTCTGAAAAATACCAACTAATCAATTAACCTGAATTAACATTTACAACGTTAATGTGAAGTCGAGTTTTCACCAAAGTCTCTTCAAATACTATTTATGTCCACCCTCATTTTGTGAGTGATTCTGGTTCGGCGTAAAGTGTGCACGTTTCTTCAAAACGGGTTTACTCTTTGACTCCTCCTTTCTCTGAGGTCGATTGTGATTTGATCGATTATTCGCAGGAGCCGTACGTCGGGCATGCGAATTAAACTCCGGTGACTCTCCGATATGCGCAGGTATTGTAAGCTGATCAATCTCTCTTCCGATTAAACGGAACACCTTAACTAAACCACGCTGATCCTTTTCTCCAATCAACGTAATAGCCTTTCCTTTAGCATCAGCTCTACCCGTACGACCGATACGATGAATATAATCCTCCGTATCCATTGGCAGATCCCAGTTAATAACCAGACCTACATTATCAATATCGATACCACGCGATAAAATATCCGTTGCAACCAACACATCCAACTTACGGTTCCGGTAGTCTAGCAACACCTGCTGACGCTCGTCCTGCTCCAAATCCGAATGCATCGCAGCTGCACGAATTTTCTTTCGCTTCAAATGATAAGTCACATCACCTACCTTTTTCTTTGACGAACAAAAGATAATGACAGTCTGATCAGGATTCTCCTCAATAATATGCTCAATCAAACTCAATTTCTGATTTTCATAACATATATATACGAACTGCTCAATCGAATCATTCGGTTTAGATACCGCCACATTCACATGTACCGGATTATTAAGAATAGACTCGATCAACTTTTGAATTTTCAATGGCATCGTAGCCGAAAACAGTACAGTCTGTCTGTCCTCAGGAAGATATTCTACAATTTTCTTAATATCATCAGCAAATCCCATATCCAACATTTTATCAGCTTCATCCAGAATAAAATGTTTTACGTGCGATAAATCAATTTTACTATGCTCCAGATGTGAGATCAATCTACCCGGAGTAGCAACAATAATATCAGCACCTAATTTCATTCCTCTCTTTTGAGCTTCCCAGTCAGGACCTGTACCTCCTCCATAAACTAATAAGGATGACACGGGTAAAAAATAAGAAAAGCCCTCGATCTGTGTATCGATCTGTTGAGCCAATTCGCGAGTCGGAGCCATAATAATGGCTTTAATCTTATTCTCCTCGTAATTATTTTCGGACAACTGATTTAATAAAGGAAGTACGAAAGCAGCTGTTTTACCTGTTCCTGTCTGTGCAGAAGCAACAACATCTCTACCTTCGAGTATAAAAGGAATGGCTTTTTCTTGGATTGGGGTCATTTCCTGAAAATTCATTGTATCTAACCCATCTAACAATTCATCAGTCAGTTCTAATTCGTCAAAACGCATATTCTAAAAATGTATTATATGTCACAAAGCTAACGAATAAAACGAACATTTAAAACGAAAGCCTTCATTTATCTTATTTTTTCTTTTTAACACTCATCACACGATGCCCGAAAACCGCTAACAGTAAAACGCCTGCTAACACCTTCACCCACAGCACTCCACTTCCAAAAAGTATAAAGGAAACCAGCA
>JBOFIZ010000333.1:0-14778 GCA_051650425.1 Bacteroidales bacterium | reverse complement strand
TGTTGGGGTTCCACCTCTTCCCATTCCGAACAGAGAAGTTAAGCCCAACAACGCCGATGGTACTGCGTATAGTGGGAGAGTAGGTTGCCGCCGTCTTTAGAAAGCCCTTCAGCTTATTGCTGAGGGGCTTTTGTCGTTTTATATACTTTTGATGAATCGATTTTCATGAAAAGCTCATCTGAATGAATTTCGCAAAAAAAACTTATCAAATAAATCTTATCCCTTTATTTATTGTTGTTTATTTGTAACTCTGATAGTAAAACACAACCAATGTAGATTTAAAATGAAAACAAAAACAGTATCATTATACGAGGAAATCGCTAATAGTGTAACGCATGGTTTAGGTGCAGTGGCAGGAATCATAATATCTTTTCTGATGTTGTTTCATGCATACAATTCGGGGAATAGCTGGTATTTCGGTAGCGTTATAGCTTTTTGTTTAAGCCTTATTTTACTATATAGTGCTTCGACAATATATCATGCATATACTGGTGAGAAGGGGAAACTATTATTGCGTAAATTTGATCATAGTGCAATCTTTATATTTATAGCAGGAACATATACTCCTTTTACACTGGTAACTCTGAGAGAGCAGGACTTGTGGGGCTGGACTATTTTCGGTATCGTATGGACAGCAGCCATTGCGGGTACGGTAATCAGCTTTTGTCACATGAAAGGTAGTTGGGTGAAGACTCTGTGTTATTTATTAATGGGATGGGTCGTAATTATCGCGATCAAGCCAATGATAAATGTGTTACGAGCATCGGACAATATGGATGTTTTTTACTGGCTAATTGCCGGCGGCGTTTTTTATACCCTGGGTACTGTTTTTTACTCCTTAGATAAATATAAGTTTATGCATGCAATCTGGCACTTGTTTGTACTGGGAGGCTCTTTATGTCATGTAGTCGCCATATATAAACTTTATTGATGATATATATTATAGAAATGACTGTTGCAGAACAGCGTCTGATGGGAACTTTTAGTTCCCATTTTGTTTTTTATCTATGTACATTTGTATAAATAAAAAACAGACGAAAATGGGATTACTGGATAGGTTATTCGGATCAAAAAACGATTCGGTAAATTTGAAAGAGTTGGTGAATGGAGGTGCTGAGATAATTGATGTAAGAACACCGGGCGAATATGCCGGAGGGCATATCAATAACGCTGTAAATATTCCGCTGGATACTCTAAAATCAAAATTGGTAAATCTGAAAAAGGAGCAGTCTATAATCGTGTATTGCGCTTCAGGAGTTCGTAGTTCTGCTGCAAAAAAAATGTTGGAGTTAAATGGATTTACTCATGTTTATAATGGTGGTGGAATAAATAAACTGGAGTCAATGTTGAAATAAAATGATACGAATATGTATGAGAAAATATATGTAACAAATCTTCAGTGTTGGGCTTGTGTCAACTCTATTGCACCTGAACTAATTAAGTTGACAGGTGTTTACAATACAAATGTAAACGTGGTTGAGGGCTATGTAGAGGTTTATCATACCGATGAAGTAACACGTGAGAATATAGTTCAATGCCTAAATAAAATGGGATATTCAGAAGTAGAACATAAATAAATTATATCATATGAAAACAATTCAATTAACAAAAGCTGAATTCTTGAAGCGTGTTGCAAATGTTGATGCAAGTCCGACTGAGTGGAAATATTTGGGTGATAAACCTTGTATTATTGACTTTTATGCAGACTGGTGTGCTCCATGTAAATCAATTGCACCTATATTGGAAGAATTGGCTCAGGATTATCAGGGTGAAATCTATGTATATAAAATAAATACTGAAAAAGAACAGGAGTTGTCAGCTGCTTTTGGTATTAGAAGTATTCCGAGTATATTGTTTTGTCCGATGGATGAAACTCCACAGATGGCTCAGGGAGCTCTTCCTAAACATGTTTTCAAACAAGCAATTGATGAATTGCTTTTGAAAAAAGGAAAGGCTTAACAGTCAATTTTTTATTTCAAAACTGTTTTACAAGTGGTGATTTATCTTAAAGTTGAATCCCGCTGTCTGATAATTGATTCAGTCAGCGGGATTTACTTTATTCAACAATAAGCAAAAGACAATCGAGATTACTTATTTCATATTCGGTACCTGTTTGTTTTAGTACAATAGAATTGAGTATCAGTGTTGAATCCTTCCCGATATTAATTTTAAACAGATCGTTTACAATTGGACATGCGATATCGCTACTGAAATATTTCTCATTTTTTACCGGAAGGACACCATCAGCATCCTTTAAACGCTTGAGCAGACCGGAAGAGACTGAAATCGTTTTTTGATATGTAGTGCTATCATTTTCGTGTTTAAGATTAAGGGTGATTTTACCATCTCTGAAAGAAGCATTTTGCTCGTTTTTTCGTGAACTCCAATCATCAGATAACAAAAAGATTTTGTCCTGAGGTTGGAATGTGAAATATGATTGAGGTATGAATTTTATAAACTGAGCTTCGGCTACTGATCTTTTTGACTCAGGAGTCTCTTTATATAGTTTTGAAGGCTGAAGTGCCGGAATAAACGTAAAAGTCCCTGTGAGCAAAATGGTGAACATAGAAATGTACAGAAAACGGTTTGTTCGTCTCGAAATAAAAAGAATCGGATAGGATGTCATGCTTATCCCGCAAATTAAAAGATAAAGCCGATTGGCAGTCATTCCATATTGTGTTATACGGCTTATTGCTGCAAACCAGAATAAGATAACAAGAGGAAGAATAATGAAAGAGCTATAACAGAAAAACCATTTAAATTTGGTCTCTTTATTATAGATATGAAGGATATGTGCAATACATACAGATATAACGTATGCAAAGATCATATATTCGATACCAATTAAAGGATACTCTTGCTGAAAAACTATTTTTATAGCATAGATATAAAGGATTAGCGTATAAATTAAGATAGCAGGAGTCAAAATAAAATTTAGAAATATGGAGATCGTTTTGCTTTGTGTCTTTATTTCATCATCGAAAAATGAATTTAATGTAACAGTAATGAAAGGAAAAGCGACCACGAAAGCAAAGGCTAAAGATTTTTCATAAATTTCAGCCAGATTTTTTACTTCCAGGCGGAATATATATATGATCGTGGCAATAATACCAGCAATAATTCCCCAAAGCAATCCACTCAGAATAGCTCCGTAAAAGAATGAGACAGAAAAATTTCCAGATCTTTTACAGAACTCACCATTCTCTTTATTTATGCTACTAGCATTTATAAGAATAAAAAAACAAAGCAATGCCATAACATATGGAATGGAAAGAGTGAAGTGAAGTAAGTAAAGTGGTATCCCGATCAGGGGTGATATATAATAAATGATTCTTGCTTTATCTTTTGTCAGGAAGTTTATAGTCAGTGTGAAAAACATCACTAGCGGATAAATAATGAGCAGATCTTTGCTGAGATCTTTCATCAAATCCTCTAAAAGAATAAATATATACATGATGATTGATAGTGCAAATTCTACAGGAGCCTGCTTGATGGCAGATCGGGCTGAAAGAATAAGTGAGGATAATTTTTGTTTCATAATTGTACGTATATAAAGATTATACAAAGCACGAATTAAATAGAATCAAAAGAGAAAACAAAATATTTTTCAAGATTGTTTAATATATCGAGACATTAAAATTTAGCTTATCTTTATGTCGATGCGGAAAAAATATTCAACGAAAAGAATTAAATTGCTATATATAAAGTTAAATAAATTGTAAAACGGAGGTAACTTTATATAGAAAAAGAAAATTTAAATCCTTCTTCTTTGCACATTTATAAAGGATTGAGTATATTTGCATCGAAAAGGAGTAAGAGGGGGACAGTGTCTCCCTCTTTTCTTTTGTCAAGCATAAGACATTTTGCAAATAAAAACTATTATGATAGTAAAAGATACAGTTTACAAATTGGTAGAAGAAGCATTAGCTGATTCTGAAAGTTATATTGTGGATGTCATTGTTCGCCCGGGTAATCAAATTATTGTCGAGTTGGATAATGATGAGGGTATGGATCTGGAAGAATGTATCCGGGTAAATCGCTTTATCGAGGAACATTTGGACAGAGAAGTGGAAGATTACGAAATGGAAGTAGGCTCTGCCGGAGTAACTTCTCCATTTAAAATTCTGCGTCAATATCAAAAGAATATCGGCAACGAGGTTGAAGTCTTATCAAAGGATGGACGTAAGATCACAGCGGTATTGAAAGATGCGAATGAAGAGAACTTTACAGTTACAACTACGAAGAAGGTGAAACTGGAAGGTGAAAAAAGAAAACGCGATGTTGAAGAAGATATAGTTTTCCCATACGATGCGGTCAAATATTGTAAATATCAAATTAGATTCAAATAAGAGCTATGGCAAAGAAAGAGGAAGTTATAAGCATGATTGATGCGCTTTCGGAATTTAAAGATTTGAAGAGCATTGACAGAGGAACTTTGATCAGTGTATTGGAAGAGTCTTTCCGGAATGTTATTGCCAAATTGTTTGGCACAGATGAAAATTATGATGTTATCGTTAATCCGGATAAAGGAGATTTCGAAATCTGGAGAAACCGAACGGTAGTTGAAGATGGACAAGTAACAAATCCAAGTATGGAAGTTTCTTTGTCAGAAGCTCGTAAGATTGATGCAGAAGCACAGGTAGGTGAAGATGTAACGGATGAAGTTAACTTCGCAAGCTTCGGTCGTCGTGCAATTTTGAATCTACGTCAGACATTGGCATCAAAAGTGCTGGAGTTACAAAAAGATACGTTATATAATACGTATAAAGAAAAAATTGGGCAGATTGTTTACGGAGAAGTTTACCAAATCTGGGCAAAAGAAGTACTTTTGATTGATGATGAAGGAAATGAATTGTTATTACCTAAAAACGAACAGATCCCGGAAGATTATTACCGTAAAGGTGATAACGTACGTGCTGTAGTTGCTCGTGTTGATAACAGAAATAATAATCCAAAAATTATTGTCTCAAGAACATCTCCGTTATTCTTACAGCGTTTGTTTGAACTGGAAGTTCCTGAGATTCAGGAAGGCATTATTACGATTAAGAAAATTGCTCGTATTCCTGGTAAACGTGCGAAGGTTTCTGTCGAATCTCGTGATGAAAGAATTGATCCGGTAGGTGCATGTGTCGGTGTTAAAGGAGCTCGTATTCATGGAATCGTTAGAGAATTACATAATGAGAATATTGATGTAATTAACTATACAGAAAACGTAAGCTTGTATATTACACGTGCGTTGAGTCCTGCTAAGATTTCTTCTATTCGCTTGAATGAAGAAAATCATAAAGCAGAAGTGTTCATGAAGCCTGAAGAAGTATCATTAGCAATTGGTATCGGAGGTATGAATATTAAATTAGCATCAATGCTGACTGAGTATCAAATTGATGTTTATCGCGATATTCAGGAGGATGATGAAGATATCTATTTAGATGAATTCTCTGACGAAATTGAAGGATGGGTAATCGAATCGTTGAAAAGTATTGGTTGTGCAACAGCCAAAGCTGTCTTAAACACTCCAAAAGAAATATTGGTTGAGAAAGCCGATTTAGAAGAGAACACAGTGGATGAAATTATTTCGATCCTAAAATCTGAATTTGAGGGCTAATACCTGTACTCTCTCCTGATTATTTCATTAATGGGTAGCAGCCCCCGAGAATGGTTGTGTAATTCGTAATAAAAAAAAGAAAGGATTACTTATGTCAAGTATAAAGTTAAATAAAATAGTTCGTGAACTTAATGTAGGGATTGCTACTGCGGTTGAGTTCTTACAAGGAAAGGGCTATCAGGTAGAAGCGAATCCTAATGCAAGGATTAGCGAAACAGAATATGATTTACTGAAGAATGAATTCAGTAAAGATAAAAATATGAAGGAAGAGTCTGAGCGTATCAGCCAAGAGCGACATAGTAAAGATAAGGTTAAAGCATCCATCTCAATCGAAGAATCTTCTGAAGTATTTAAACCAGAATCTACAGAAGTTCGTCCGAAAATTAAAGAGGTTGGAAAAATTGATCTTGACGAACTGAATAAAAAGCAGCCTAAACCAAAGCAAAAGGTTGAGGCAAAGCCGTTAGAAAAGAAAGTGAAAAAAGAAGTAGTAAAAGATGCTCCTAAAGAAGAGCAGGATGCTACTCTTGTTTCAAACAAAAAAGTTGATGCAAAAACTGAAACAACAGAAGTTAAATCAGAAAGCGTGAAAGAAGATAACAAGGTAAATAAAGAAGAACAAGTAAATCAGTCGGAAACACCTAGCAGTGTTTTTCGCGTGAACGTTCCAAAGGTAGAGCAACAGATCAAGCAAGTCGGATTTATTGATCTTTCGACAATTAATGATAGAACGCGTCCTCAAAAGAAAAGTAAAGAGGAAAAACGCAAAGAGCGTGAAGATAAACGCAAACCGAATCATGCAGCTCCTAATAAAGCTGCAGGTGATAAACCTGTGTTGAAACTGAGAAGTGAAGCAAGTGATATCGAAAAGAAAAAGCGTAAACGCATCGATAAAGAAAAAATTGATGTGACAAAAGCAGCTCCTAAAGGTCCGAATGCTAATCCGAATGCTAATAACAACAATAACCATAAGGCTAGAAATAATGATCGTAAGCCGCTTAAAAAACCAATTTTAAGATCTGAAGTTAGTGAGGAAGATGTACAAAAACAGATCAAGGAAACGCTTGCTCGTTTAACATCTAAACCAGCTAATAAAGGTGCTAAATTCCGTAAGGAAAAACGTCAGGCTATCCAGGAGAAAAACCTGGAGAAAATGGAGCAGGAAGCTGCAGAAAGCAAGGTGTTGAAAATTACTGAGTTTGTAACAGCGAACGATTTAGCAAATATGATGAATGTACCGGTAATTCAGGTTATCAGTACTTGTATGAGCTTAGGGATGATGGTGTCGATTAACCAACGTCTGGATGCTGAAACAATTAATATTGTAGCAGAAGAGTTTGGTTATACAACTGAGTATGTGAGTGCGGAAGTTGTTGAAGCGATTACTGTTGAAGAGGATAAAGAAGAGGATTTGATCTCTCGTCCTCCGATTGTAACGGTAATGGGACACGTTGACCACGGTAAAACATCGTTATTGGACTACATTCGTAGTGCAAACGTTATTGCCGGTGAGGCAGGTGGTATCACTCAGCATATTGGTGCTTATCACGTAACAATGGAAGATGGTCGTATGATTACGTTCCTTGATACTCCGGGTCACGAAGCCTTTACGGCGATGCGTGCTCGTGGTGCTCAGGTAACGGATATCGCGATTATTATTGTTGCGGCTGATGATAGTGTGATGCCTCAGACTATTGAAGCGATCAATCATGCTTCAGCAGCAGGTGTACCTATTGTTTTTGCAATAAATAAAATCGATAAACCGGGTGCTAATCCGGATAAAATCCGTGAAGCTTTGTCAGCAATGAACTACTTGGTTGAAGAATGGGGTGGTAAATATCAGTCTCAGGAAATCTCTGCTAAGAAAGGTGTTGGTATCGAAGATTTGATGGAAAAAGTATTGCTTGAAGCAGAAATGCTTGATTTAAAAGCAAATCCTAATAAACGTGCTGTTGGTTCAATTATTGAATCTTCTTTGGATAAAGGTCGTGGTTATGTTGCTACTATTCTTGTACAAAGCGGTACTTTGAAGATTGGTGATGTTGTATTGGCTGGTACAAATCATGGTCGTGTAAAAGCGATGTTTAATGAACGTGGACAACGCGTGAAAGAAGCCGGACCTTCAGAACCAGTATTGATTCTAGGTTTGAATGGTGCTCCACAGGCCGGTGATACATTTAATGTAATGGAAACTGAGCAAGAGGCACGTGATATTGCTAACAAACGTGAGCAGCTTCAGCGTGAGCAAGGATTGCGTACGCAAAAACTTCTTACTTTGGAAGATATTGGTCGTCGTATTGCAATTGGAAACTTCCAGGAATTGAATGTGATTGTGAAAGGTGACGTGGATGGCTCGGTAGAGGCATTGTCAGACTCATTGATTAAACTTTCTACAGAAGAAATTCAGGTAAATGTAATTCACAAAGCAGTTGGTCAGATTTCAGATTCTGATGTCGTATTAGCTGCCGCATCGAATGCAATTATCGTTGGTTTCCAGGTTCGTCCATCTGTTTCGGCACGTCGTTTGGCAGAGAAAGAAGGGGTAGATATTCGTATGTACTCAATCATCTATACTGCAATCGAAGAATTGAAAGATGCGATGGCTGGTATGTTATCACCAGAAATCAAGGAAGAAATTACTGCAACAATCGAAATCCGCGAGGTATTCAAAATCACGAAAGTGGGTACAGTTGCCGGATGTATGGTTAAAGAAGGTAAAGTTAAACGTGGTAATAAAGCGCGCTTAATTCGTGATGGTATCGTAGTCTATACAGGTGAACTTGCTTCATTGAAACGTTTCAAAGATGATGTGAAAGAAGTTGCATTTGGTTACGAATGTGGTTTGAATCTAGTGAACTACAACGATATTAAAGTTGGAGATATCGTAGAAACTTACGAAGAGGTAGAAGTACAACGTAAGTTGTAAGAGCTTCACGGAAGTTTTTTAATACTTATATTTAAAGTTGCAAACCAACGGTCTGAAGAAGGCCGTTGGTTATGCAACTTATATTGTAATAAGGCTATGAGTGGTATTGACATCATTTTTTTAATCGTACTTGGCATTGCCTTCGTATCAGGATTGTTTAAGGGATTGGTAAGGCAATTGGCATCTTTATCTGCAATACTCGCAGGTATAGGTGTTTCTTACTTTTTTGCAAACGAAACATTGTCATTGCTCGAGCAATTAGATATCTTTTCTCAGCAACTAGTGAGACCGGCATCTTTTGTTATTACATTTCTCATAACCGTGATCATAATTAATTTTATAGCCCATTTGATATCAAAAGGGGTGCATTTAGTAGGTTTAACTCCAGTAGATAAACTTGCCGGCGCTCTTTTTTCGATGTTGAAATGGGTTTTATTGTTAAGTATATTTCTTAATTTATATCAAACGATAGATCAAAATGGTCGTTTGTTGAGTGATGATAAGAAGAAATTATCCTATCTTTACTCTCCGATACAGAAGATATTACCTACATGTTTTCCTTATGTAAAGGATTATTTACAGTCCAATCATATTAAATTACCAGATTTTTTAGAGCATAATGAGATCTTAACGAAATATGGTGTATCTTCGAAGTGAAATGATTACAAACATGATATTCGTAACTTATTGATAAAGCAATGCAAGAAAATAATAAAAACAATATTCTCGATGAGGTAACGCAGAGTGATTATAAGTATGGCTTTGTCACTGATATCGAGACTGAGGTAATTCCCGTTGGCTTAAGTGAAGAAGTTGTTCGATTGATTTCTTCGAAAAAAAATGAGCCCGAATGGCTTTTGGATTTTCGATTAAAGGCTTATGAATACTGGAAAACTTTAGAGTTGCCAACGTGGGCACATTTAGATATTCCTGAAATCGATTATCAGAGTATTAGCTATTATGCAGCTCCGAAAACGAAAGAAGGACCTAAAAGTATGGATGAGGTAGATCCTGAATTAATTGAAACGTTCAATAAATTAGGAATTCCTTTGGAAGAGCAGATGGCATTGGCCGGAATTGCTGTTGATGCAGTGATGGATAGTGTTTCTGTAAAAACAACATTTAAAGAAAAATTGGCTGAGTTAGGTGTGATTTTCTGTTCTTTCAGTGAGGCAGTACAGCATTATCCTGATTTAGTGAAAAAATATATGGGATCGGTTGTTTCTTACCGTGATAACTTTTTTGCAGCGTTAAATTCAGCAGTATTTTCCGATGGGTCTTTCGTTTATATACCTAAAGGAGTGCGTTGTCCGATGGAGCTTTCGACATATTTCCGTATTAATGCTGCCAATACAGGTCAGTTTGAACGAACTTTGATTGTAGCTGATGACGAAAGTTATGTAAGTTATCTGGAAGGTTGTACAGCTCCTATGCGTGATGAAAATCAGCTTCATGCCGCTATTGTAGAAATTATAGCTATGGATAGGGCTGAAGTTAAATATTCGACAGTTCAAAACTGGTATCCGGGTGATAAGAACGGTGTAGGTGGAATCTACAACTTTGTAACCAAGCGTGGTATCTGTAAGGGAGATTATTCGAAAATTTCATGGACTCAGGTTGAAACAGGTTCTGCCATTACATGGAAATATCCGAGTTGTATCCTCGCCGGAGATTATTCAGTAGGAGAGTTTTACTCTGTTGCTGTAACAAATAATTATCAGCAGGCTGATACAGGAACGAAAATGATTCATTTAGGCAGAAATACAAAAAGTACGATTGTATCGAAAGGAATTTCAGCAGGAAAGAGTCAGAACAGTTATCGCGGGTTGGTCAAAGTTTCCAAGAAAGCTGAGGGTGCACGTAATTATTCTCAATGTGACAGTTTACTTTTGGGAGATAAGTGCGGAGCTCATACTTTTCCTTATATGGAAATCCAAAATGAAACAGCTATTGTAGAGCATGAAGCTACTACATCAAAAATTAGTGAAGATCAAATTTTCTATTGTAACCAACGAGGTATTTCAACTGAAGATGCAGTGGGATTGATCGTGAATGGTTATGTCAAAGAGGTTGTAAATAAGCTACCGATGGAGTTTGCTGTAGAAGCTCAAAAACTTCTTCAAATCAGTTTAGAAGGTTCGGTAGGATAATTATTTAATCAAGAAAATCTTAGGAATATGTTAGATATAAAAAATTTACATGCCAATATTAATGGCAAAGAGATATTACGTGGATTGAATTTGACAGTCCGTCCGGGAGAAGTTCATGCTATCATGGGGCCTAATGGTGCAGGTAAAAGTACTTTATCTTCGGTATTGGCAGGAAATCCTGCTTTTGATGTAACAGAGGGGTCTGTAAACTTTTATGGAAAAGATCTGTTATCTCTTTCTCCGGAAGACAGATCTCGAGAAGGATTATTTTTAAGCTTCCAATATCCGGTAGAAATTCCAGGTGTAAGTATGGTGAACTTTATGCGTGCTGCTATTAATGAGCATCGCAAATATAAAGGTTTAGAGCCTATTTCTGCAACTGACTTTTTAAAGTTGATGCGTGAAAAGCGTGATGTTGTTGAATTAGATAACAAATTGGCTAATCGCTCTGTGAATGAAGGTTTCTCAGGAGGAGAAAAAAAACGTAATGAAATTTTCCAAATGGCCATGTTGGAGCCACGCTTGTCTATTCTGGATGAAACAGATAGTGGATTAGATATCGATGCTCTTCGTATTGTATCAAACGGTGTGAACAAGTTGAAATCAGCAGATAATGCGACAATTGTTATTACACACTATCAACGACTGTTGGATTACATTAAACCCGACTTCGTACATGTCTTATATAAAGGTCAGATTGTTAAATCTGCTGGTCCGGAATTAGCTCTGGAACTTGAAGAAAAAGGATATGATTGGATTAAGAAAGAATTGGGAGAATAATATAATCTTTTCAGATCATGACACAAATAGAAAAACAATATATTGACCTGTATAATGCACATTGCGGTTTGATTGAAAAGCCTTGTGCTGCATTATTAAATGAAGCTCGCCGAAAAGCCTTTCCGCTTTTTGAGCAGCTGGGGTTCCCGGTCAAATCAAATGAAGATTATAAATATACTCACGTCCAGGATTATTTTGCTCCAGATTATGGATTAAATTTGAATAGACTGCCTATTCCTGTAAATCCCTATGAAGTATTCAGATGTGATGTGCCAAATCTGAGCACGGTTCTTTATTTCATGGTAAATGATAGTTTTTACCAGAAAGAATCAGCTAAGCCAGTTTTGCCGGAAGGTGTTATTGCCGGGAGTCTGAATGAGGTTGCAAAATCTCATCCTGAGTTATTGTCTAAATACTACAACCAGTTAGCTAATAATGAGAAGGATGGATCAGTAGCTTTTAATACAACATTTGTACAAGATGGCTTTGTTTTGTATGTACCGAAAAATGTTATTGTAGAGCGTCCGATTCAGTTAGTAAATATTCTGCGTGGTGATGTAGATTTCATGGTTAACCGCAGATTGTTGATCATTTTAGAAGACGGTGCTCAAGCCAAACTTTTGATCTGTGATCATACGATGGATAAAGTGAATTTTCTGGCTACACAAGTAGCAGAAATCTTTGTCGGAGATAATGCTGTGTTTGATTATTATGAGCTGGAAGAAAACGCAATCCATACAACTCGTGTAGCTTCTACTTATGTTTCGCAAGGAAAGAATTCAAATACTTTGATTAATGGGATTACTCTTCATAATGGTAAGACACGTAATAACATTCATGTAACACTGGCTGGTGAATATGCAGAAGCAAATGTGATCGGTATGGCTATTGCCGATCAGGATCAGCATGTAGATAATCATACTTATATAGATCATGCTGTGCCAAATTGCCATAGTAATGAGCTTTACAAATATGTTTTGAATGATTCTGCTACAGGTGTTTTTGCAGGTCGTATACTAGTGCGTAAAGATGCTCAGAAAACCACTTCATTCCAGTCAAACAAAAATATTTGTGCTACACGTGAAGCTAAAATGTACACGAAGCCTCAACTGGAAATCTATGCAGATGATGTGAAATGTTCGCATGGAGCTACGGTTGGTCAACTTGATGAAAATGCATTATTTTATTTGCGTTCGAGAGGGATTTCAGAGCCAGAAGCTCGTATGTTGTTAATGTTTGCGTTTACGCATGACGTTATTGAGAATATCCGTCTTGAATCATTAAAAGATCGTTTGAAGCATTTGGTTGAAAAACGATTCAGAGGAGAGCTTTCTAAATGTTCGGGATGTTCGGTTTGTCAATAATAAGATAACAGACTTATATAATACTAAAGCGTCACTTTAAGGTTAATACTCAAAGTGACGCTTTTTTATATCGTTATAATTGTCTTATTTCTTACTTTGTTTCAGATATTCTTCCAGTAAAGGAGAATCAAAACCAAGTTCTTTTGCTTTAAGAAAATCTGCATGAGCAGATTTCTGTTCATATTGTTTCATTTTTATTTTTCCCCGAAGTACATATCCAATTGGATTATCAGGATCCAGATTTAAGGCCTTCTTTATATCCTCCAAAGCCTTGTTGTTTTTATCCCATAAAAAATACAATTCAGCTCTGTTTAAATAGATATTCGGATTCTTGGGATTGTTCGTAATAACTATGTTATATAATCTTTCTGCTTCAGAATATGCTCCCATTTCTGTGTTTACAGCTGCAAGTCCTAATCTGGCTTTGGAACTGTTAGGGTTAATTTTTAGCATTTCCTGAAAATCATTCAGAGCACCTGTAGTATCGGCTCTTTCAAGATAGATCATACCTCTGACATAATAAGGGTCAATATTTTTATGGTCTATGGCTATTGCTGCAGATAGATCTGAAAGAGCCAGATTTATACTGTCAAGATCCAGATATAGTGTAGCCCGATTTAATAATAATGTGGGTGATTCTTCTGCGAAAAGAAGCCCTGTATTATATGATTGAAGAGCCTCAGTAACTTTACCTTGTTCTCGCTGAACCGTACCAAGATTAGATAATAAAATAGCATTCTCCGGGTTAGCAGGTTTTAGGCGTAATGCCTTCAATAAACATTCTTCGGCTGCAGACCACTCTTGATTTTCCATGAAGGTAAATGATTTGTCTACCCAATCTTCATAGGTTTGAGCTTTAGCAAAAGTGAAACAAAAGAATAGCGCTATAAGGCTTGTAATTATTTTCATATTGTTTAAGTTTATCGTAGTTTAATAATTTCACCTGTCTGAGGTGCATAATCAAACTCTTTTTTGTTTAGTTTATAGAGAGATTTTAGCTTGATGCCATACTTTTGAGAAATAGTATGCATTGACTCACCTCCTTGTACAGTATGTGTTGTGTATAATTTCGCTTTTGATCTTTTCTTCTGAAGATAGATCGGTTCGCCGGATTGAGGTTGATAATTCTTAGGAATATCATTATATGAACGTAGCTTTTTAGCACTCATATGAAATTCCTTTGCAATGATTTCGATCGTCTCTAAAGGAAAAGCTTCTACATAAAGTAATCCCTGATTAGTATACGTTTCGTGATTGAACTTAAATATATTCTTACCTCTTGCGATTAAATCATACTCATAAAGATTGTAATCTTCAATGATTTTAATCAGTTTTGTCGGATAGGTTCTGTCTGTCGCATATCCTGCTTTTGATAAACCTTTGGCCCATGATTTGTAATCTGTAGTCTCATAATTAAATAAAAATGAATAACGACTTCTGTTAGTTAAGAATTTAGCATGATCTTCATAAGATTCTTCAGCATGTCTGTAGCGGCGAAAACATTCATTTCGCGCATCATCATCATGATAAATACGACGACCTGTCCATTCGTGACATTTAATCCCAAAATGATTATTTCCTTCTCGGGCTAATCTACTTTGTCCTGCACCCGATTCTAGTAGACCTTGTGCTAATGTAATACTGGCTGGAATGCTATATTTTTTGCTATGCTCGATGGCTATTTCCTTGTAGATCTCAATATACTTAATGTAATTTTTATTTCGCTGCTGCGCTTGTGCTATAAGCGTAGAACTGCAAATAATTAAGAATAGCCACATTTTTTTTCTCATAACAATAATATTTATGGGTTTCGTTTTTATACAACTAATTTAAAGTGCTAATTTTGTTACTAAGCAAAAATAATAATTCATTTGACATGAAAAATCTTGTAATATCTGCAAATATAAAAGTTTACGACTTCACTGAGTTAGGAGAAGTAGAAAAAAAATTAGT
>JBOFIZ010000332.1:0-1745 GCA_051650425.1 Bacteroidales bacterium | reverse complement strand
GGATGGATAGTAGGCAATTTGTCAGAAGGATGCCAAGTAACAAGAGAGGAATACTGGAATATCATATTCCCTATACTTGTTAAAAATGCAAGACTTGTAAATGGACAGAAAAGGATTACTTACTCTTTAATGCAGTTTTGATATGGCAAATCAGGAACAAGTTGATAGTTTCAATAAAGAACAGAGGGAGCTTTATGGAGAGCAAGTAAAGAAAGTGAAGTTGCTTGCAGGATATATAGCTCATATACTAGGCTGTCGTATAATTAGTAAAATCAGTTATATAACTGACAGCCCTCCTATTTTGAGATATGTTTTTTGTGAAGGAATCTCTATTGCAACAGCAGAACCAGAGGGATTGATTATTGAGATTAAAGGACATATAAAAATAGTATTACCTTTATTAGAGGCTTATGCCGACAGATTCTTAGTATGATAACAGTATTTACCTATGACAACTCTAAGATAGAGCAGAGGATAGCAGAGATAGTCAAGGATAAACTACCTGATATGGATGCTAAGGCTATCAAAGCATTGATTCAACATCAATGGAGGTATATAGCAGGTCAAATGAAAGAAGAGACTCCTTATATACCAAGACCAATACTAGGAAGATGGGTGTTTAATCCTAAACAGAAAGAACATCATTTAAGAAGGAAACAAGAAAAACTAAACCAAAAAAATGATACCAATGAATGATAATCAAAATGAAATAAGCAAATGGGATAGTATATGGATGGAATACTTTAATCCAGAAACGATGAAACAAGACCTAAATATCAAAGAGTATGTTTGGGGACAGGGGTTAGGTGTATTAAATGGTTGGTATAAATATCGAACTTTTGATACATATTGCAAGGATATTGCTTTTGTTTGGAAAAATGAAGAGCAAATGAGAGAAGCTCTATCTATACTTAAAGCACAAGAGCTAGAGTTTTTCAAGAAACAGTATGATGAGCCTATAAATGTATTGGTTCAGATGTGGGAAGATGAATATACAATCAATGGTCAAACCTTTAAGTTAAAATAATCCAATGGAAAATAAACATAATGCTTTTAGAATACCTTGCAAGGTAGAAGACTTCATCCCTTCAAAGTTAGGAAGTGGAGTTACTGAGTTACAACAATATGTTGTTGATTTGTGGGGATTGAGAGATGTGCTTAATAAGCCAGACTCTAATCTTATTGTAGAGGATAAGCCTAATATTATCCTCCCAGAAGCTCTTAAACAAGAGAGAGGTATCCAAGCAGACCCAAGAGCTACTGTTATGTCAGGAGAATGTAAAGGGAAAGTCTTTGTTGTTGATGGACATAGGATAAAGGAGAATCAATGTCTTCTTGAGTTTGAGGATGGAATGAAGTACATGCTTATTCCTCACTTTGTAGTTGTTGGAGAGATTGTTAATTCTTAATTATTAAACCAAATGAATAATGAGAGTTTTCAACATTAAAGATGGAAAGATAACTCTTAATGATAGTGTAACTCCTTTGCAAATAGTGAAGGAGTTATCTTCATTGGAGTATAATGCCAAGTATCCAAAGGATAGTGATGGCAGAGATAGGAAGAGGTTTGAAGCAGAGTTAAAATATGTATTTGACAGATATTCTTTGTTTTCTCCTTATAAGTCTTGGAGAGAGGAAGATAGAATTGCGAGGGCTTTTGAAAATGCAGGATTTCCTGATAAGTGGAAAGAGAGTGAGCAACTAAAAAAATTCATTACAGCAGTACAGGAGTTTGAAGTAAATAC
>JBOFIZ010000331.1:0-2741 GCA_051650425.1 Bacteroidales bacterium | reverse complement strand
TGTTGCAAATAAAACTTCAAATTTTGTTAGTAGTAAGATTCTTTGAGAGAATCTAAAGCATAGATCTCATTTAGATATCCTGCAGTTAGGAATAACTTAATATTGAAAGCTACAAACCATATTTATCCGTTGATCTTCTATAGGTCTGTTTTCAATTGCAATATTGCAATATCTGCAATAAAGCTCAATAAAAAACTACAAATGAAACATTTAACCGATTGCAATTCACATTGCAATTGAATTGCAATTGAAAACACACGAAATAGCCTCTGAAAGAGTAAAAAAATTATCTGTTACTTATTACTACAAGTCCATTTGTCTATATTATTATATTCTAACACCTACAACAAAACACTGTAAACAGCTACATATAAACCACCTACACTCACCTCTACCTCCAAACCAACTTAGCAGCTACAAAAAAACAGGAGAAATAATTTGCTATTCCAACACAGATACACTACTTTTGTACCACAAACATCGCGGGATGGAGCAGTGGTAGCTCGTTGGGCTCATAACCCAAAGGTCGTCGGTTCGAGTCCGGCTCCCGCAACTACAAAAAAAGCTATCTGATCTAATCAGATAGCTTTTTTTTTATTTATTTATCCTAAAACATCCAGGCTATAGTGCCACTCAATGCTCTGTTCCGGGTTTTTAATCCGGATATTTCCGAAAGATTAATAAAACCAAGACCATAGTTAACCAACAATCGCAAACTCAGAAACTCTACACCTGCGCCCATATTGAAACCAAAATCGACACGCTTCATTTCTCTGTTAGACCCGGTAAAATCAACATCATGTGTTACGCCGTCCAATTTCTTAGTACCGGATAATGCTATCATCATATAAGGCCCCGCCTGAATAAAAGGTTGCACAATCGGAATACGCAATTTCATCGCCATATTTACGGGGATTTCGAGATTTTTAGTAACAAGCGTTCCT
Source organism: Bacteroidales bacterium (assembly GCA_051650425.1). GTDB lineage: Bacteria > Bacteroidota > Bacteroidia > Bacteroidales > UBA7332 > UBA7332. Next base: position 1,797 of record JBOFIZ010000331.1, on the reverse strand, counting down.
CTCATCTTCTCACCCAAAACCTCACTCTTACCGCTATATCCTCTATTAGCATAAAGCAAACCTGTATTAACAGATGCAAACTTCGAGATTGGCATATCCAAAATTACACCTCCCGTAAAACCTACTTTAGATTTAAGTCCATGATAGGAATAATCGCCCGAACGCAAAGTCATCTCAGAAAAGGTCATACCTCCTACAATACCAAAACGCTGAGCATGCATTGCTGTATTTGCGGCTAAAAGCACACATATAAGCATAAAAAAACGTTTCATAAATTCCTTATTTTGAGTTTAGTTAGTTGCAAAGATAAAGAATTTATAAAACGTTTCTTAATAAACGAGAGAAATATTATTTCGTTTGTACTGCTGCTATAATTTCAGTAATACCGTAGAACAGAATAATAAATCCGAAATACATAAACAAGGTTGCTAACGTCGCAAACGGATTAAATAGCACGATAATACCAGAAACCAGCATAATTACAGGAAAAATATAATAATAACCAGGCACCATAGCCCCGGCACGTTTAATTGCAGAGTAACTCAACAGCTGATTAAGACCTGCAAGGATCAGAATAATCCCTAACATATACATAATCACACTCACGAAAAACGCCGGAAAAGCAAGCAACAAAATACCCAATATCAGACCCGGAATATTACCATAAGCCATCGGATATTTTTTAATTGCGGCATACACCATTGGCACACCTGAACCCAGTACAAGCAATATTCCAAGAGCTAACACTAAATAATTAACTACTACACCTGGCCAGGCAACAAACACAAGCCCCAGCACTACTGAAAAAATACCGCGTATAGCCAAAGCTTTGGATAGAGAATTAGTCGAATTCATAATTTGGTTAGTTTAGTTATTAATACTATTATGACTAAAAAACAATAAGGCAAAATGTTATGTTCGCAAAATAAATAATTGTTCTGCTCAAACTGACAGTTTGTCTTATATCCTGTACAAAAGTAATGAAAATCTGGCGCATTTTTAGCTAATAATTATTTTGGCACATAATTAGTAATTCGAATAGACAGAACAAAAACTGATTATTTCGGTTATTATAAAAGTAACGAATAAAAACTTATAATACAACATTGAATCATTATGACTATTAAACCATTAGCAGATAGAGTGCTGGTTAGACCGGCTGCTGCAGAGGAAAAGACTATCGGCGGAATCATCATTCCTGACTCGGCTAAGGAAAAACCTTTGAAAGGTGAAGTTCTGGCTGTTGGCAACGGAACAAAAGACGAGGAAATGGTACTAAAAGCTGGTGATCAAGTTCTTTACGGTAAATATGCCGGAACAGAAATTGAAGTTGAAGGCGAAAAATTACTGATCATGCGTCAATCTGACATTTTAGCAACTCTGTAATTAAAAAGAATTCTTCTGAAGAAAAATTTCAGTTCAAATTTATTATTAACAATTCAAACAATCCGCAAAGTGCGGTTTATTGATTATGGCAAAAGATATTAAATTCAATATTGACGCTCGTGACCTATTGAAAAAAGGTGTAGATGAGCTAGCAAACGCAGTTAAAGTAACTCTTGGTCCTAAAGGACGTAACGTTATTATTGAGAAAAAATTTGGTGCTCCACACATTACTAAAGATGGTGTTTCTGTAGCAAGAGAGGTTGAATTGAGCGATCCATATCAAAACATGGGTGCACAATTGGTTAAAGAAGTTGCTTCAAAAACTGGTGATGATGCAGGTGATGGTACAACAACTGCTACAGTATTGGCTCAATCTATTATCGGTGTTGGATTGAAAAACGTAACTGCAGG
>JBOFIZ010000330.1:0-4079 GCA_051650425.1 Bacteroidales bacterium | reverse complement strand
TTAGAAATTAAGATATCAGAATCGAATGAAAAAGATAGTTTTTTTATTTGCTGCGTGGATTACCAGTCTGGGGATTTCAGCACAAATAGCGTTGAACATGGAAAAGGCTTTAGATATTGCCATGAGCAGCAGCCCGACGATGCGTAAATCAGCTATGAACCTGGAACGTTATCAACAGACATTGCAGGCTCAACAAGCTTCGCTTAAGTCGAGGTTCTCGTTGAAATTAGATCCGGTTGATTATTCGAAAAACAGAAGTTTCGATAATCGCCTCTCGCAATGGTACACAAATGAAACATTTAATTCGTCAGGAACTTTTCAGATAGATCAGCCTATCCTGTTTACAGATGGGGTTTTGTCTTTGGTGAATCGTTTTGGCTGGCAGGATAACCGATCCTCTGTAGACGGATCGGAGAATAGTAATAAAGCTTTTCAGAATAATCTGTATTTGCAATTATCGCAACCTATTTTTACGTATAACCGGAGAAAAATGGAGCTGAAGGAAATTGAACTGGATTACGAAAATGCAGCTATCAGTTATGCTTTGCAAAGGCTGGATATGGAGCGCCGTATCACGGATCAGTTTTATTCGGTTTATATGTCTCAGGATAATCTGAATATAAGTCTGGAAGAATTGAACGATGCCCGCAAAAACTTCGAGATAATAAAAAATAAGGTGGAAGCGGATCTGGCTGCAAGGGATGAATTGTTTCAGGCAGAATTGAATCTGGCAACAGCGGAGTCTAATAGTGAAGATCGTTTAGTGGCATTAGAGAATGCAAAGGATTTATTGAAACAAACTTTAGGCATAGCATTGAACGAACCGGTAACGATTTTTGCAGAGATACATGTAGAACCGGTTAAAATTGATATTGATAAAGCCATAACGCATGCATTGGCAACACGACTGGAATTGCGAGAGCGTGAAATAGAGGCTGAGAAACTTGAGTTTCAGTTGGTAAAAACGAAGTCGTTAAACGAGTTCAAAGGGGATATATCAATTTCTTTTGGTTTGACAGGTGATAATAATAATCTGGGAAGATTGTATGATCAACCGACCCAGAGTCCGCGGGTGGCAGTTAGCTTTATGGTTCCTCTTTTTGACTGGGGTGAGAAGAAAGCTCGGGTGAAAGCTCAGGAAACGGCAATTTTGATAAATCAACTGGAAAGAACTGAGAATGTTAAGGATATTGAGCTGGGGATCAGAAAGACTTATCGAAATCTGGAGAACAACCTGCGACAAATAGAGATAGCGGAACAGAATGTGAAGAATGCACAGCTGACTTATGATTTGAATGCGGAACGATATCGGAATGGTGATATAACGGGGATGGAGATGAATCAGTTTCAGACACAGTTATCAAGTAAGAAAATGATGTTGGCTCAGGCCCGGATTAATTATAAGATCGAATTACTGAATCTTAAGATCCAGACTTTGTATGATTTCGACATGAATAAATCGATTGTTCCTTTAACTAATTATTCACAAGCAAAAAAGAAAAAATAAATTATGGCAGCATATAGATTTGAAACAGGTATTGTCTCAGTAAGTAAACTAATCGTAAGTGTTCTGTTAATTACAGGATGTAGTTCAAATCAACGACCTAATTTTCAGGATATCGCAACACCGGTTTCGGTTGTGGAATTAACTAAAAGTCCGATTACAAAATATATAACAACATCAGGAACTGCTCTTGCTCAGGGTGAGGTTGAACTGAAGTCGGAGATGGCAGGTGTATATGAACTGCAAAAGAATCCGGGGACAGGAAGAGTTTATATGCTGGGTGATAAGGTGAAGAAAGGAGCTGTAATTGCTGTTTTATCTGATCCGGAATATGTGAATAGTGTTGCTATTGAGTCAAAAAGATTGGCTTATGAACTGGCAACACAGGAACAAACGAAGCAGAAGGCTCTTTATGAAAAAGGAGGAGTGACACTGAATGATATGAAAAATTCGGAGGTGAAGGTGACGAATGCGAAATATGATTTGGAAAATGCGGAACTAAAACTAGCTAAAATGCAGATCGTTGCTCCGATTGAAGGGGTGATTGTGGATTTGCCGCATTATACTGCTAATACGCGTATAGAACAGGGAAAGCTGATCGCTTCATTAATGAATTATGAGCAATTGTATCTGGATATAAATTTACCGGAAAATACAATCGGATATGTGAAAACGCAGCAGCCTGCTTATGTGACGCATTATACGATGAAAAGAGATACGTTGAAGGCTTATGTGACTCAATTATCTCCGGCAATTAATAAGGAAACCAGAACGTACAAGGGTAAAATGGAAATCCGCAATGAAACATTGAAGATCAGACCGGGGATGTTTGTGAAAGCTGATATCGTGGTAGATCGTGCTGATAGTGTAATTGTGATTCCGAAAAAAATAATCCAGACGTCTCAGAATGATAAGTATGTATTTGTGGTGGAAAAGAATGTAGCTGTTCGTAAGAATATTCGTACAGGACTTGAGGAGGAGGATAAGATTGAGGTGGTAGATGGGCTTAAAGTAAATGACAACTTGATCGTAAGGGGATTTGAGACTTTGAGAGATAGAAGTAATGTAAAAGTAGAGCGTTAGAAATAGCTTATGAGAAAGATAATTCAATTTGCGGTCAAGAATCCCGTTACAGGTATTATGATCGTTTGTGCGATTTTACTTTTGGGTAAGATCTCGTATGATCGGTTAGGGGTCGATTTGTTACCTTCTTTAAATAATCCGACACTTTATATAGAGATTGATGCAGGAGACCGACCTCCGGAGGAGATTGAAAAGAAGTACATAAAAAATATGGAGTCAATGATAATCAGACAAAGAGATATTTTGTCTGTGACTTCTTGTGTGCGTGCAGGTAGTGCTTTTATGACGGTGGAATATACCTGGGGAAAAGATATGGACGAGGCATTCCTGGATTTGCAGAAGGCTATGGGTGGATATAGCCAGAATCCGGAAATTGAGGAGTTGAGTATTACGCAGAATAATCCGAATTCAGCGCCGGTTTATGTTATCAGCCTGTCACATCCTAACGTGGATGATATGTCGGTGTTACGTCGTGTGGCTGAGTCGTATGTACGTAATGAATTGGTTCGCGTTGAAGGGATCGCGGATGTTCAGCTCAGTGGACAGGAGTATAAGAAACTGACCATAAAAACGGATCCATATAAGTTGGCTGCATTTAATCTGAAGGTTAGTGATATCGCGGCTAAAATAGAGGATAATAACCGAAGTATTTCGGGGGGGAAAGTGTCGGACTTAGGTTTGCAATATATTGTAAAGGGGGTTAGTAATTTGAAAAATACGGAAGACTTTGAAGATATTGTGATTGGGTACCGTGCTGTAGAGAAAACTGAATCGGATCAGGATGGAGTAAAGACAGGGAAAGCTCCTGTTTATTTGAAGGATTTGGCTGAAGTGGAATTCGTGAATGAAACGCCTGATAATATAGTGCGTGTGAATGGTGCACGATGCATAGGTTTATCAGTATATAAAGAAGCAAACTTCAATACGGTTAGTGCAGTTGATAATGTAACGAAGCAGTTAGATAAAATAAAGAAGGCATTACCAGGTTATGAGTTTCAGGTAATCAGTAATCAGGGAACTTTTATAAAAAGTTCGATTGATGATGTAAAAGGAACAGCTCTTCTAGGTATTGTTTTGGCTATTGTTGTTTTGTTTGTTTTCCTACGTCGTTTCGGGACTACATTAATCGTGAGTATTGCAATTCCGATCTCATTGGTTGCAACGTTTAATCTGATGTATTTCGGGGGGGTGACATTAAATATTATGACGCTCGGAGGTATGGCTTTGGGTGCGGGTATGTTGGTGGATAATGCAATTGTAGTCATAGAAAGTATATTTAGAAATCAGAAGAAAGGAACGAATGTAACAGAAGCTGCAGTAGAAGGGACCTCTCAAGTTGCAGGAGCTGTTATAGCTTCAACACTGACAACAATTGTTGTATTTCTTCCGATCGTATATATGCATGGTGCTTCGGGTGAATTGTTTAAGGATCAGGCATGGACAGTTGCATTTTCGTTATTATCGTCTTTATTTGTTGCAATTTTTATAATTC
>JBOFIZ010000329.1:0-12376 GCA_051650425.1 Bacteroidales bacterium | reverse complement strand
ATTCGTGCTGTATAAACTACTTCTGTCTGTTTCAGATATAAAGCATTATCGGCATTGTAGTCGACTTTTGCTTGCTGTAATTCCAGACGTGAAGACGATCCGATATGATAGCGCTCTTCGACAATCCGTAAACGTTCTTTAGATAAGTCAAGGGCGGCTTTCAGGTTACGTAGTTTGATTTTCTGACGGATTAATTGATAATAGCCTGCAGCAATACCAGCAGCTGTATTATCAATTTGTATGCGCGTTTTAACTTCACCCATTGACTTTAGCTCCTTTAATTTAGCATAAGAAGCCTGCATTTTTAATCCGTCAAAGATAGTCCAGGATAGATTTAATCCGGCATTGTATTGTTGATTAAGTTCTCCGTTGCGCGTTTCAATTGTTCCGTCTTCTTTCTCCGAATCAGACGAATTGTATTGTCCCGAATAACCGGCATTCAAATCCAGTGATGGTAAATAACCAGCGTTACCGATAGTTGCATTACGGTCTGATACCGTTTGATATTCACGTTGGATTTGTAACTGATAATTCTGTTCGATACCTTGTGTTATACATTGCTGTAATGACCATTTTACGATTGTCGAATCTTCGGTAGCATGCAGAATGCTACCAATAGATACGAACAAGGCTATCATTATATCTTTTTTATTCATTGTTCTTTGGAATGGCGATTGGTTGATACATAGCTATAAATAGCAGGAACGATATAAAGTGTAAGGAACGTTGAAACAAGCATACCGCCAACAACAGCTACCCCCATCGATATACGACCGTTTGCACCTTCTCCTGAAGCATAAACTAAAGGTAAAAGTCCCAAAAGAGTTGATGCACTGGTCATCAGGATAGGACGTAAACGTTGAATAGCAGCTGTATGAATAGCCTCCGCTTTATCAAGTCCTTCTTCCTGACGCTGATTGGCAAATTCTACAATCAGAATACCGTTTTTAGCAACTAATCCGATTAGCATTATTATCCCGATCTGACTAAAAATATTCATAGTTGTATTGGAGTAGGACATAAACATCAAAGCTCCCGCGATAGCTAATGGTACAGTTACCATAATAACCATCGGATCTTTGAAGCTCTCGAACTGAGCTGCCAGTACAAGATAAATCAGCATTAGTGCAAGTACGAATGCAAACAGAAGACTCGATGAGCTTTCGCGAAATTCTTTAGACTCACCTGTCAAAGCTGTGCGGAATGTGTCGTCCAGCACTTCTTTAGCTATGCGATCCATTTCGTCCAATCCGTCGCCAATAGTTTTTCCTTTGGCAAGACCTGTTGATACAGTAGCCGAAACGAAACGATTGTAGCGATAGAGTTGAGGTGGAGCAACATCTTCGTGAAGCGAAATGAGATTATCTAACTGAATCATTTCCGCACCCTGACTGCGGACGAAGATTGATTTCAAATCTAACGGAGTATTACGTTGCTGACGATTGATTTCGCCTAAAATCTGATATTGCTTCCCGTTCATATAAAAATACCCCATACGCTGACCGCTTAATGCATACTGAAGTGTCTGAGCTATATTGATTGTGTTTACACCCAATTGATTAGCTTTATCACGATTAATAGTAATACGGGTTTCCGGTTTTGTAAACTTCAGATCCACATCTGCCATCTGGAATATTGGACTTTCATTCACTTTTTGCATGAATTTCGGAACAAACTCCTGAAGCTTTTCCAAGCTGTTTGCTTGCAAAACATATTGTACGGGCATGCCACCGCGTCCGCCTCCAAAAGTTGATGTTTGACGAACAAATGAGCGACCTTCTGTTTTTGTACGTACGGCTTTTGATAACTCTTCAGCGATTTCCATTTGAGAACGCTCGCGTTTAGATATATCATCCAGTGTAATAAATGTAAATCCCCGTCCACTCATAGAACGGCTTACCATAATTTTATTTTCGGTAATGACGGAGTCTGTGATATTGATAATATCTTCTGAATAATCACGCATAAACTCAAATGTTGTTCCTTCAGGGCTTCTTAATGAAACGACGATTTGAGATCTATCCTCCATTGGTGAAAGTTCAGAAGGAATACGTCCCCATAGCCAGGCAATGACTCCGATAAGAATGACAACTAATGGGATAGCTGCAATTCTGTATTTAAGAAATTTAGCCAATGAGTTACTGTAAGCTCTGTTAAGCCATTCGAAGAAGGGTTCTGTCATTGTATAGAACTTGTTTTTCTTCTCTCTGCGTTTCAGAATCTTTGTAGCAAACATAGGTGTGAAAGTCAATGCCACAAAAGACGATATAATAACTGATCCTGCGATAACGATACTGAATTCCTTAAATAGCTTCCCCGTCATACCATCAAGGAATACAATCGGAAGAAATACTGCTACTAAGGTAATTGTAGTTGAAATTACAGCAAAGAATATTTCTTTTGATCCTTCAATACCTGCCTCTTTAGGATTCATGCCTTGTTCAATACGAACATAAATATTTTCGGCAACAACGATTGCATCATCAACAACCAGACCTACAGACAGGACAATTGCCAGCATAGTCAATACATTAATGGAGAATCCGGCCACATACATGACGAAGAATGCTCCGATCAGGGAAACGGGGATAACAACGACAGGAACAAGTGTTACACGCCAGTCTCGTAGAAACAGGAAGATGATAATAACAACAAGCAGAAATGCTACATAAATAGTTTCCTCTACCTCACGGATAGATGCACGGATAAACTTGGTATTATCGAAAACCAGATCAATACTTACATCTTCAGGAAGATCTTTTTTCAACTGCTCTACACGGGTATATGTCTCATCTGCAATATCAATGTGATTAGCTCCGGGTTGAGGAACTATAACAAGCATAACAGATGGAACTCCGTTGATTTTTAGCATACTTCGCTGATCTTCCGGGCCTAATTCGGCTCGTCCGATATCACTGAAGCGTACGATATTACCATTATCTTCTTTAATGATCAGATCATTAAATTCTTTGGGAGTTGACATAAGCCCGAGAGTACGGATAGAAAGCTCGATCTTATCACCCTCTATACTACCCGAAGGAAGCTCCACATTTTCTTTGTCCACTGCTTGTTTGACATCTAAAGGAGTAACTCCATATCCAGCCATTTTTACCGGATCGAGCCATAAACGCATAGAGTAGCGCTTAGCTCCCCAAATATCTACAGCACTAACGTCAGAAATAGTTTGTAATCTCTCTTTAACGGTTAATTCGGCTATTTCAGTCAATTGCAATAAAGATCGCGAATCACTGGCAAGAGCTATTCGTATAATCGGATCTGAGTCTGCATCAGCTTTAGATACGGTCGGAGGATCGCAATCCCGGGGCAGAAAGCGTTGAGCACGCGAAACTTTATCGCGTACATCATTTGCTGCACGTTCCATATCCACTTCTAGTTCAAATTCAATAGTGATGTTACAACTTCCCTGACTACTGCTGCTTGATAAAGAGCGGATCCCCGGGATACCATTGATGTTTTGTTCTAAAGGTTCAGTGATCTGGTTCATGATCACATCGGCATTTGCTCCCGGATAACTGACCTGAACAGATATAATAGGTTTATCCACACTCGGATATTCGCGCACTCCTAATGATGTATAACCGATTACCCCGAAAAGGATAATGATTAGCATCAAAACAGTAGCAAATACGGGGCGACGGATACTTAATTCTGATATATTCATTCTCTGATTCTTCTTTTTTATTGGATTCTTTCGATAGTAACCGGTAATCCTTTGCGCAGTTGCATTACTCCGGTTGTAATAATCGTATCACCTTGTGTAAGTCCTTCAAGTATTTGTACCCGCGACTCAGTTCTTAACCCTGTTTTTATTACTGCAGGTTCGGCTTTCCCACTTTTATAAGTGTATACGAGCTCTTTACCCATTTCAGGGATAATAGCCTCACTAGGAACGGTTATTGTATTTTTGATTTCTCCCAGATCAATAGAAACACTGGTAAAGCGTCCCGGTACAAGATTCTCTTTCTCATTGCCAAATAGAGCCCGGGCAGTTAGGGTACGTGTTTTAGGATCTACCAAAGATTCGACAGCGTACACTTTTGCTTTGAGAGGTTCTATGATACCATCTACATTGAAATATATATCTGCTCCTTTCTGAAGAGATTTAGAATAGCGTTCAGGAAAAGAGAATTCAATTTTTAAAGGTTTGACTTTTGTCAATCGGGCAAGAGAGGTACCTGTAGAGGCATAAGCTCCTTCACTGATATTACGTAATCCGATAATACCATCAAAAGGTGCGCGTATTTCTGTTTGTGCAATATTAGCCTTGATTAATTCAATATCAGCCTGTAGCTTTTCCAGCTCTGTAGTTACGGATTCATAGGCTTCCTGGCTGACAGCGTCTTTTGCAAGGAGTGTTTTCTGACGATAAACCCGACTCTCAAGTAACGGAAGTTGAGCTTCCAGTTTTTTTAATTGTGCCTGAAGCGGTTTGTCATTCATTTTGGCTAATAAATCACCCCGATGTACATATCCTCCTTCCTCAAAATAGATATGAACAACTTTACCGGATGTTTCAAAAGTTAAATGTACTTCCTCATCAGGGATAATACTACCTGTACTTACTATTTTTTCGCTGATTGACTGAGGTTTTACAATCTCTGCAGCAATCGGAATTGTACTTTTAATTGAGCGTGTTTGTGGATTGTTTACTGATTTTACAGGTTCTGAGTCAAGATCAGATTTTTTTAATTTAGGGTATACTGCCATCCCCACAACAAGTAAACCTATTCCTGTTATGACCGACCACCTAACTTTTCTGTTCATTATTTTTATGTTTTATCGTTCTGTGCATATATTATGGTTCGAAAAATACGACATAATATTGATATGAAGGTTTAAAGTAGTAATTATTTTTGTGATTTGAAGGTTCTTTTTTAACATAGTGGCGGTGGAAACTAAAAAAGGTCACTACCGAATGTAGCGACCTTCTTTCCAATTGTATATAATAGGAGTATTCTCAAAATAGATATGCCATTTTTCTGTAGCCTCTTTTGAAAAAGATTTCAGAAATGATGGAGTTGCCTGAATTTGGTTTGTTCCGGGGATTAACTCATAACTGATATTCCGATAGGCAAGTTCATGTGTCAGCTCCTTCTTTATATCCTCAGGTGTATCTTTTTTTATGAAGTCAGTCCATCGGGGAGCATTAAAAAGAGAGTTCGTTGGAATGGAGTTCCAGCTTGTGGTATAAAAAGTAAGATTGCTTTCCGGATATTGACCTTTTATCGTTTTATTGACAACGATAATACCTGTTGTATCAGTTTGATTCTGGATTAGTTTGATTTCGATGTCAGTCAGAGATGATAGTTTTATTTTTATAAAATCATAGGACATTGTATCGACCTGTGTTATTCCACCAAGCTGATTCTTGATCACAGCATTCTGTTTAGCTTCATATAAATCAATCAGATCTTTACGTTGATTTATATTTACATAGCCCAGAATCATATCCGGAGCTATCGTAAAGTAAGGTTTTATGTTTTGGGAGTAACTACTTGTAAAGCAGGTTAATATAAAAAGGGCTATTAAGCAATGTTTTTTCATATAAATAATTATTTTAGATAGTTTGAGTCGATAGCAAATCCTTTTTTTCAAAATTGAAAAGACGAAAATTATCCTTTCAAACATTTGTATAGGAAATAAAAGAATTTACCTTTGCAAATATAGAAGATTGAATTTGATATTCTTACAACTTAGGAATACATTTTCGAATAAGCTTAGTCAGAAGAGAATGAATACACGAGAAGATAAACTGAAAGCTTTTGAACGTATTTTAGATGTTATAGATGATTTACGGGAGAAATGTCCATGGGATCGTAAGCAAACAAATGAAAGTTTACGAATCAATACGATTGAAGAAGTCTATGAGCTTTGTGATGCATTGATTGATGATCAGCCGGTGATGATTAAAAAAGAGCTTGGTGATGTCCTTTTGCATATATTGTTTTATGCTAAAATTGCGGACGAGAAAAAACAATTTGATATAGCTGATGTTTGTAATACATTATGTGAGAAATTGATTTTCCGTCATCCTCATATTTACGGTGAAGTAAAAGCTGACACAGCAAAAGAAGTTGAGCAAAACTGGGAACAAATAAAACTGAAAGAAAAAGATGGGAATAAATCAGTGCTGGATGGTGTACCGGGTGCACTGCCTGCTATGATTAAAGCTCATCGGATACAAGATAAAGCCCGCAATGTAGGTTTTGATTGGGATGAAAGAGATCAGGTTTGGGATAAAGTGAATGAAGAATTTCAAGAGCTACGAACTGAAATCTCGGCAATGGATCAAACAAAAATGGAAGAGGAGTTCGGAGATTTGTTCTTTAGTTTGATCAATGCAGCACGTCTTTATAAGATTAATCCTGAAAACGCTTTAGAGCATACAAATAAAAAATTCATCTTTCGATTTAATTATCTCGAAAAAAAGGCAAATGAAATGGGTATGTCTTTGAAAGATATGACTTTGTCTCAGATGGATGAAATATGGAATGAAGCAAAGAAAATGGAGAGAAAAAGATAATAATAAGGTTATAAGGGATGCGAAGATTATTTCTCCGCTATCCCTTTTTATTTATTACTCAGAGATACATTAACCTTATATATAGTTAAAAAATTTAGCATCGTACAGAATTATGGCAAAATTTAAAGGGATGGTAGTAGTCAATACGGAGCGTTGCAAAGGTTGCAACCTATGTGTGGTGGCTTGTCCGACTCATGTTTTGGCGCTACAAAAAAGAGAGGTAAATGATAAAGGTTATCATTATGCCTACATGGAAACACCGGATGATTGTATCGGCTGCGCTAGTTGTGGCTTTGTTTGTCCGGATGGTTGTATTACGGTTTATAAAGTAAAAACACAGGAGTAATATGGAAGAAGTAAAATTAATGAAAGGCAATGAGGCAATCGCTCATGCTGCAATTCGTAATGGAGTTGATGGTTATTTTGGTTATCCGATTACTCCGCAATCTGAAATCCTGGAAACTTTGATGGAAGAGCGTCCATGGAATACAACCGGAATGGTCGTACTTCAAGCTGAAAGCGAAGTAGCAGCCATTAATATGGTTTATGGTGGAGCTGGTTGTGGAAAAAAAGCAATGACTTCATCATCAAGTCCTGGTATAAGCTTAAAACTAGAAGGTATTTCATACCTGGCAGGTGCTGAGCTACCTTGTCTGATAGTTAACGTTATGCGTGGAGGTCCCGGATTAGGTACTATTCAACCAAGTCAGGCTGACTATTTTCAGACAGTAAAGGGTGGAGGTCACGGTGATTATCGTCTAATTACGTTAGCTCCTTCCTCTGTACAAGAAATGGCAGATTTCGTAGGATTAGCTTTTGATCTTGCATTTAAATACAGAAATCCGGCAATGATTCTTACGGATGGGATTATCGGTCAGATGATGGAAAAAGTAGTTCTTCCGCCAATGAAACCACGTTGGACTGATGAGGAAATTGCAGAAATTGCGCCTTGGGGTACTATGGGTAAACCTAAAGGAGGTCAACCACGTGTTATTACATCCTTAGAGTTGGACCCGGCGGAAATGGAAAGAAATAATATTCGTTTTCAGGCGAAATATAAATTAATAGAAGAGAGTGAAGTTCGCTACGAAGAAATGAATACAGAAGATGCAGAGTATCTGTTTGTAGCTTTTGGTTCATCAGCCCGTATCTGTCAAAAAGCTATAGAATTAGCTCGTGCAGAAGGTATAAAAGTTGGAATTCTTCGTCCGATTACTTTATGGCCTTTCCCAACAAAACGCTTAGCTGAGTTAGCTAATCAAGTGAAAGGAATGTTGACTGTTGAAATGAATGCCGGACAAATGGTTGAGGATGTTCGTTTAGCAGTTAATGGTAAAGTGCCGGTAGAACACTATGGTCGTATGGGAGGGATGATTCCTTCACCGGATGAGGTAGTAGAAGCTTTAAAGGAAAAATTGATCAAGTAATAGGTAGTGATGGAACAAAAACGTATATCTACTGTATTACTGATACTTTTTTTAGTGTTGACGTTTGCTGCAATCGTGATTTATTTCGTTTCCGATGATATGAAATTATTCTATTATACGGGCGGAGCAGCGATTTGTGTGCGTCTGATGCACTACTTCATGAAATTCTTTATGTAATCAATAGCTCCGGCTATGTAAATTTCGAATGAAAAATGAAACCAGAAGAGATAATTAAACCTGAGAACCTGGTATATCAACCGACACATTTGTTAAATGAAACGCAAATGCATTATTGTCCGGGTTGTAGCCATGGTGTGGTTCACAAATTAGTAGGTGAAGTAATCGAGGAAATGGGATTAGAAAATGACACAATCGGGATTGCTCCTGTAGGTTGTGGTGTTTTTATTTATCGCTATTTAGATATTGACTGGCAAGAAGCAGCACACGGGCGTGCTCCTGCACTGGCTACGGCTGTAAAACGTCTGAATCCGAAGAAAATGGTATTTACTTACCAGGGAGACGGGGATTTAGCTGCTATTGGTACGGCAGAAACGGTTCATGCATGTAACCGTGGCGAAAATATAGCTATTATCTTTATCAATAATGCTATATATGGAATGACCGGAGGACAGATGGCACCAACTACATTGCCGGGAATGAAGTCGGCAACTTGTCCGGATGGACGTGATGTTGAGGTGACAGGTGCTCCTTTGAAAATTTCGGATATGGTAGCGCTTTTGGATGGTACTTGTTACGTGACACGTCAGAGCGTTCATACAACTCCAGCGGTCAAGCGTACTAAAAAAGCAATTCGTAAAGCATTTGAAAACTCTATGGCTAACAAAGGAACATCTTTGGTCGAGATCGTTTCGACTTGTAGCTCGGGATGGAAAATGACACCGGACCAATCTAATAAATGGATGGAAGAAAATATGTTCCCATTCTTCCCTCTTGGCGATATTAAAGATAGATAACCCTAAAAATCGATTTTATGACTCAAGAAATAGTTATTGCAGGATTTGGTGGTCAAGGTGTTTTATCTATGGGTAAAATTCTGGCATATTCTGCTCTCATGGAAAACAAAGAAGTTAGCTGGATGCCTTCTTATGGTCCAGAACAACGAGGAGGTACAGCCAATGTGACTGTTATTGTAAGTGACGACCGTATTAGCTCACCGGTATTGAACCAATTTGATACAGCTATTGTATTAAATCAGCCTTCTTTAGATAAATTTGAAAGCAAAGTTAAGCCGGGTGGTATCCTTATATATGATGGCTATGGTATTCATAAGCCACCTACACGTACAGATATTCGGGTTTATCGCTTGGATGCGATGGATATTGCTTCGCAATCAGATATGAAAAAAGTATTTAATATGATTATACTTGGAGGTTATCTGAAGCTTTGTCCGATTGTGTCAATAGAAAGTGTAATGAAAGGTCTGAAAAAAACACTTCCTGAAAGACATCATAAATTATTGCCTCTTAATGAACAGGCTATTCTGAAAGGAATGGAAGCTATAGGTAAATAATTTCAGAGATTAAAAATACAATGTTAAGTGTCTGAGATTCAATTTGAATCTCAGACACTTTTTTTTATACGCAAATTTGTCTATTTTTGGACAGATTTAAATCAGGCGGATGACTTTTGTCTGATGCATAAATCTTAGAACTAACAATTGCCTTAAAATAGCTGAACTTTAATGAACAAAAAACACACGATTTTGAGCACCATGCTCTTAACGACAATTGCTGCAACAGCATCAGTTACACCTGTTGACAGTGTTGCTTTGAAGAAATTAAATAATGTAGCCTCTTCCATTCAATCTTTAGGAACGCTTACAAAATCTGACCAAACGCTTCGTTTACCTCAACTTCCTGCAGGATATCAACTAAAGCTAAAAGGAACAGATAAACACCCTGTTGTAGATACGTTGGGAAATGTTTATACACCTCTTGTCGATTCGGATGTGATGCTTTATTTTCAATTGACAGATACAAATAAAGGACTGTCAATTGATGTTGAAAATATACCCGTAAAGGTAGAAGGTGAATTTTCTCCTGTGTCGACAAGCCAATATCCTGAAATAATACCGGCGGTAAGAGAATGGACTCCAAAAAGTGGAACAATAAGCCTGCCATCAAAAGGGTTGATTCTTATAGATCCGTCCAACTTTGAAGAGTTGCAGGACGAAATGTCGGTTTTTGCAGATGACCTGAAAAAACAAGAAGGATTTGACTATAAAATAAAGAAGGGTAATTCTCATAAAAATGTCATTTACGTAACCTTGAACAGCACAGATAAAAGTTTAGGGGAAGAAGGCTATCGTCTGTATATGGATGAAGGATTCCGTATCGAAGCAGTAGACGCTAAGGGTGCCTTTTGGGGAACACGTACACTATTACAATTATTAAATCGCTATGGTGAGAATATTCCGAATGGTATTATTCGTGATTATCCAAAGTATAAGAGAAGAGGTTTTATGCTGGATGTGGCACGCAAGTTTTTTAAGCTGCAATTCTTGAAGGATTATGTGAAAATAATGTCCTATTATAAAATGAACGAGTTTCAGGTTCACTTGAATGATAATGGCTTTCTTCAGTTTCACGATAACGACTGGAGCAGGACTTATTCAGCTTTTCGATTAGAAAGTGAAACTTATCCTCAATTGACAGCAACTGACGGATCATATAAAAAACAGGAATTTGCAGACCTTCAACGCAATGCCGCATTATATGGTGTTAATGTAATTCCGGAGATTGATGCGCCTGCTCACTCTTTGGCATTCTCTCATTATGATCCGACTTTGGGAAGCGAAAAATATGGGCTGGACCATCTGGACCTGTCTAATCCAAAAGTTTATCCTTTTCTGGATGCTTTGTATGAGGAATATATAACAGGAGATAATCCTGCATTTGTAGGGCCGGATGTACATATCGGTACCGATGAGTATTCAAAAGAAGTAGCAGAGGATTTTCGTAAATTTACAGATCATTATATACGTCATATTCAGAAGTTGGGAAAACGTGCTCGTGTTTGGGGTGCTTTGACACACGCAAAAGGCTCTACGCCGGTAACATCGGAAGGAGTAATTATGAATGCGTGGTATAATGGTTATGCAGATCCTAAAGAGATGATCAAGCAAGGGTATGAACTGATCAGTACACCTGACGGATGGTTATACATTGTTCCTGCAGCCGGGTACTATTATGATTATTTGAATCTGAAAAATCTTTATGAGAATTGGGAGCCTAATAAAATAGGAAATCAGACTTTTGCATACGGGCATCCAAATATATCAGGAGGTATGTTTGCTGTTTGGAATGATCATTGCGGGAATGGAATCTCAGAGAAAGATGTCCATCATCGGGCTTTTCCGGCTATGCAAATGCTTGCACAAAAAATGTGGATGGGTACGGACTCTGTAAGGCCTTACTCTGATTTTGAGCGTGTAGCTCAGTTGACACCTGAAGCTCCTGGTTTAAATCTGAGAGGCTTACATGAAAATGTAAACGGTTTTGTCCTGAATTATGATTTTGAAAAAGGTCAGAAAAAGGGATTGATTCAGCATCAAACCAAGATTAAAAAAGGCGAAGGTTTAATCATTCCTGAGAATGGATACGTAGAAACTCCGTTGACAGAAATCGGATATGGCTACTCTGTTAGTTTTGAGATAAAACCTGAAGGGGTACAGGATATAAATGCAATCTTATTCTCTTCGCCAAACGCATTAGTGATTATAAATGAAGCGCGTACGGGGAATATTGGTTTTAAGCGTGATGGATATGTTTACACGTTTAATTATGCGCCACAGGCTAATTTATGGCATAAAATACGTATTGAGGGTGATAATAAAGGAACATCCTTATATGTGGATGATAAATTAGTTGAACGTTTAGAGGGTAAAACACGCAAAGCTTTTGATCTAAACGGAAAAGAGAATACGATGTATATTCAGGAAACATTGGTTTTTCCATTGCAAAAGATTGGAGCTCCTGTAAGCGGATTTAAAGGGAAAATACGCAATCTCGAAGTGAAAATGAATAATCAGAAGTAGATAAAAACTTGTTGTAGCAGGTGTCTGAGCGTAAAACTTAGTAGCCTGCTGCAATATTTTAAATTATAAATAAGCGTGACTTTACTTTTTTTGTATATTTGACGCACTTTTGCCTTTGTAGTTCAACGGATAGAACAAGCGTTTCCTAAACGTTAGATAGCAGTTCGATTCTGCTCAGAGGTACTTTTTTATAAAGGTCTGTTCTTAATTGAGCAGACCTTTTTTATTTTGTCCTTAATGATACGATTGAAAAGAAAAGAATCTGGGTTATCAGATTTTTTTCGATGCATAAGCTTATGATTATATTAATCTCGATTACCGGAATAAGGCAGTGTTATTTGTTTTTTT
>JBOFIZ010000328.1:0-1778 GCA_051650425.1 Bacteroidales bacterium | reverse complement strand
TGTAAGCAACTTGTGGAGCACCAACGTTACACTCAACTTTGAATTCTCTTTGTAATCTATCAACGATGATATCTAAGTGAAGCTCACCCATACCAGCGATGATTGTTTGACCAGTTTCTTGATCAGTCCAAGTTTTGAATGTTGGATCCTCTTCAGCTAATTTAGCTAAAGCTATACCCATCTTCTCTTGACCTGATTTTGTTTTAGGCTCAATAGCAATTGAGATAACTGGTTCTGGGAATTCCATACTTTCAAGTATGATTGGTGCATCTTCTGCACATAATGTATCCCCAGTAGTTGTATTTTTAAGACCAACGACAGCTCCTAAGTCTCCTGCTCTTAACTCAGAAACTTCTTCTCTTGAGTTAGCGTGCATTTTAACTAGTCTACCGATTCTCTCTTTTTTACCTTTTGTTGAGTTAAGTACATAAGTACCACTCTCCATTATTCCTGAGTAAACTCTTGTGAATGCTAATCTTCCAACGAATGGGTCAGTAGCAATTTTGAATGCTAAAGCTGACATTGGAGCTTCATCACTAGCTTCTCTTTCTAATTCTTTTTCAGAATCTTCGATATCCACACCTTTAACAGCTGGAATATCAACTGGTGATGGTAAGTAATCAACAACTAAGTCGATCATCTCTTGAACACCTTTATTTTTGTATGATGATCCACAGATAACTGGTACGATCTCATTGTTGATAGTAGCTTTTCTTAATGCTGTTTTCATTTCTTCTAAAGTTAACTCTTCACCTTCAAGGTATTTCATCATTAACTCTTCATCTGTTTCAGCAATAGCTTCTACCATAAGTCCTCTGTATTCTTCAGCTCTTTCAGCTAAATCAGCAGGAACATCACAAACTTCGATTTCTTTTCCTAAATCGTCTTTGTGTATGAATGCTTTGTTTTGTAGTAAGTCTACCATACCAACGAAGTTCTCTTCAGCTCCTATTGGAATTTGGATTGCTACAGCATTAGCATTTAATCTTTCTCTTACTGAGTTTATACATGCATAGAAGTCAGCTCCTGTTGCATCCATCTTGTTTACATAGATAGCTCTTGGAACTCCGTAGTTATTTGCCTGTCTCCAAACTGTTTCAGTTTGAGGCTCAACTCCACTCTTAGCATCTAATACTGTTATAGCACTATCAAGACATCTTAATGATCTCTCAACCTCAACTGTGAAATCTACGTGTCCTGGAGTATCGATTATGTTTATCGCATAACCTTTCCATTGACAGAATGTAGCAGCAGAAGTGATTGTGATACCTCTTTCTTGCTCTTGTGCCATCCAGTCCATTTGTGAAGCACCATCGTGTGTTTCACCAATTTTATGTGTTCTTCCTGTGTAGAATAAGATACGCTCAGTAGTTGTTGTTTTACCAGCATCTATGTGAGCCATTATTCCTATATTACGAAATTTCTCTAAAGGAAATTGTCTTGCCATAATTGTTCCTCCTCTCGATGAGTAATTTTAAATTCAACAAAACTGTTTTGACTGAATAAGCCAAAACAGTTTTAAAATTAGTATCTGTAGTGAGCGAATGCTTTGTTTGCTTCAGCCATTTTGTGAGTATCTTCTCTTTTCTTAACTGCAGCTCCTGTGTTATTAGCAGCGTCCATTAATTCCGCAGCTAATTTTTGACACATTAACTTCTCTCCTCTTTTTCTAGTTGCTATTAACAACCATCTGATACCTAGTGTCTGTCTTCTTTCAGCTCTAACCTCTATTGGAACTTGGTAAGTAGCTCCACCTATTCTTCTAGCCTTTACTTCTA
>JBOFIZ010000327.1:0-1596 GCA_051650425.1 Bacteroidales bacterium | reverse complement strand
CTCCTTTTGCATTGATAATTTATGTATATAGGTGACTTATTTTTAACCGGCTTCCTTATAGAAAACCGTGCAAAGATAGGTAATTTAGAGCGTTCGACAATGCTTTTTCAAAAGATTTTCGCAAAGATTCACATTTACATATATTTTCCTGATAATTATACAAGGAGTGATTTTGCCTTGATATATTCAACTCGTCTAAGTATCTGCAAGTTGTGAAATTTCAAGAAGAATAAACTATTTTATAAAGCTTTTGAAGAAGTATTGATTACCTTCGCGAACTATTTTACAAAAACATAAACTAACTGAAAATTTTTCGTTTAATCAATGAAGAGATATCTTGGTATTATTTTTGCTATGATATCGGCATCTACATTTGGTCTGATTCCGATTTTCTCTATTCCTGCACTGCAAGCAGGACTGTCTGTAAACAACGTGTTATTCTGGAGATTTTGCCTAGCTACTATTTTCCTGGGTACTTATTTATTAGTGAGAAAGCACAGTATTAAAGTAAAAAAGGATGAGTTTCTATCTTTAGCGGGTCTTATCTCTTTAAGTGGTACAACTGCTTTTTGCCTCATGAAATCATATATGTATATCCCGAGTGGAGTAGCTACAACTATTCATTTCCTCTACCCTGTTTTAGTGACCTTATTAATGGTTGTGTTCTTTAAAGAGAAATTCACACCTTGGTTCGGACTAGCAGTTGTTTTAGCTGTAAGTGGTGTTGCATCTATCAGTGGCTTAAGCTCGGGAGGTGACATAAACATGGCAGGTATAGGCTTTGCTTTGATGACAGTTCTTACTTATGCCTTATATATAGTAGGGATCAATAAAACAAAAGCGAGCAGAATGAATAGCCTTACAATGACATTCTATGTTATGGTTATGCTTATGACATTTTTTTTCACGCTAAGCATGATTGATGGTGGCATCACTATGATCCCTAATGCTAAAATATTCGGAGATATTTCTTTATTAGCTCTACTCCCGACTCTGTTGTCAAACTTTACGCTGATTTTAGCTATTAAGAATGTAGGATCAACAACCACTGCTATAATGGGGTGTGTAGAACCGGTAACAGCTGTTTTATTAGGTGTTATGTTCCTGGGTGAGCCTCTACACGTTCATCACTTAATTGGTATCGGTTTAATCATCGCTTCTGTATCCTTTGTGATTTTAGGCGATAAAATAGCAGCTCTTTTCGGAGCCCTTAACCACTCAAAGAATTAAAAGAATAAATAATTGCTTTTTGTAAGAATGCGGATACTATATCTTTCACCGGATATAATATCCGCATTTATTTTATAAGTAAATGAACCATCAATATCAATTTTTCATTATTCATTTATAAATGAACCGACAATCATAAATTTGACAAAAAAGATAGAACGTCTTATTTTTTTCTATACCTTTACTTTTACTTTGCGGTTCAGTAACCAAAGGAACTGTAATTTGATTTAAGAAGTTATATCTATTAACAAGTATAAAATATGGAGAGTAATAATCGATTTCTGGGGCTTATCCAAGAAAGTGTAATTAAACATTGGGAATTACCTGCGTTTTCAGATTACAAAGGAACAACTCATTACTATAAAG
>JBOFIZ010000326.1:0-12851 GCA_051650425.1 Bacteroidales bacterium | reverse complement strand
TTTTTTGTTTATTCAATAGTGAATAATATATTTAGTAAAACCTCTCGGTTGTATACTATGTCTAAAGGATTTTTTATTCTATTCTTAATTCAAATTAGTTTTACTACATGGCGACTTACAAGTAATGCATATTTTTCAGAGAATCCATATATTGAAGCTCATAATTTTGATCAACTTTTAGGTATAGATGCTTTGACCGCATTATATAAATTATGTGTACTTTCAATTATGATGTATCTGATACGTAATATTCGAATAGAGAATTTTAAAATAAATTTCTCATGGAGTGTGTTTTTCTTCTTAGCTGCAGTTATTACTAATCAATTTATCTGATGAAACTTAATGGTTTTGTATTAGCAGGAGGTAATAGTACTCGATTTGGTAGCAACAAAGCTCTTGCTTGCATTGATAACAAATCATTCATTGAACGATCTATTGAATTATTGGAGCCATTCTGTGATAAAATAGCTATCAGTGGATATAAACAAGAATATGCATCATTAGGTTATCAAATTATATCTGATGACTTTGAGCATATAGGCCCTTTAGGTGGCCTGTATAGCTGCCTGAAATGTTCAGATACTGAAGATAATCTGTTTCTGACATGTGATATGCCTTTTCTAACTACCGATACTATTAATACATTGATTAATCATATATCTGAGTCCTCTGTAAATATATACTCAGAAAATCAAATCTTATGTCATCCTTTTCCAGGAATTTATAGTAAAGCTTTAGTTCCTGTAATTGAAGAGCTGATTGATAATAATATTTATAAACTAAAATCATTATTCAGCCTAACTTCGGTGAAGTATATTTCAATCAGTGATTCAAAACTAATGCAATTCCGTAATATAAACTACAATAATCAACTCAATCATACCAACACTTGATTTCAAAATCAAATGATCGTATGGACTGAAATTGATATTTCAAATTTAAATAATCCATAAACAACTAATACTATGTTGGATGAATTAAGATACTTCGAGAAAAAGACAGGATATACCCAAGATGGTCATGTAGAAGTAAAGGTCGAGAATCGAGCCTGGGAGAAATTTTACAAAACTCGCTGGCAACATGATAAAGTTGTACGTTCGACTCATGGAGTCAATTGTACAGGATCCTGTTCATGGCGTGTATTCGTTAAAAATGGTGTCGTAACATGGGAATTACAAGAGACAGACTATCCTCGTACACGTCCGGATTTGCCTAATCATGAACCTCGCGGATGTCCTCGCGGAGCAAGTTATTCCTGGTATTTATATAGTTCGGCCAGAGTTAAACACCCAATGATTCGTGCAAGCCTGTTAAACCATTATCGTGCAGCTAAAGAAAGGATGAAAGATCCTGTTTTAGCCTGGGAGCATCTAATGTCTGATTCGGAAGCATGTAAAGAGTATAAAGCAGATCGAGGATTAGGAGGACTTATCCGCTTTTCCTGGGATGAAGCTCTAGAGATAGCTGCAGCAGCTAATATCTACACAATAAAGAAATATGGTCCTGACAGAGTTGTCGGGTTCTCTCCTATTCCTGCTTTCTCGATGGTTTCATATGCTTCCGGCATGAGATACCTTAATTTGATTGGAGGAGCAAGTTTGAGTTTTTATGACTTTTACTGTGACCTACCACCGGCCTCTCCACAAACCTGGGGAGAACAAACTGATGTACCTGAGAGTGCAGACTGGTTTAGTTCGACATTTCTCATGCTATGGGGATCAAACGTACCTGTAACACGTACTCCGGACGCACACTTCATGACACAAGCTCGATATAAGGGTACTAAAGTCGTAGTTATTGCACCGGATTATAACGATGCTGCAAAGTTTTCTGATATTTGGGTAAGACCTAAACAAGGTACAGATTCAGCTTTGGGGATGGCTCTGGGACATGTTATTCTGAAAGAATTTTATGTTGAGAAACAAATTCCATATTTTACGGATTATGCCAAGCAATATACCGATCTTCCTTTTTTAGTGAAACTAGAGAAGAATGGAGAGCATTGGGTGGCCGGAGAAATGCTGAAAGCTTCTGATTTTAGTGATTCTTTAGGTATTAACAAGCATGCAAACTGGCGTCCGATCATGCTAACACGTGATGGAGAAACCGCTATACCCAATGGAACAATTGCTTCACGTTGGGATGGTGAAAATAAATGGAATCTTGAATTAAAAGATGTCCGTACAGGTAATATCTTTGATCCGATATTAAGTGTTTCGGAAAATAATCATCAGGTCTTTAAAGTTTCTTTCCCTTTCTTTGGTGGGGAGAATTATAAAAATCCTTTTATCAATGCTACGGATCATGCCGATATCATCACACACAATGTACCGGTTATTGAGATAAAGACAGGAACTGAGACTGTTTATTGTACGACCGTTTTAGATTTAATGATCGCCAATTATGGTGTGGATCGAGGTTTAAATGATGCAAATTCTGCAAAGTCTTATTCCGACAATCTACCTTTCACTCCTAAATGGCAGGAACAAATCACAGGTGTTCCTATGCAACAAGTTATTACCGTTGCCAGACAATTTGCTGACAATGCTGCCAAAACGCAAGGTAAATCAATGATCATTATTGGCGCCGGAGTAAATCAATGGTACAACTCTGATATGACATATCGCAGTGCAATTAATTTATTGATACTTTGTGGATGTGTTGGACAATCCGGAGGTGGTTGGTCGCATTACGTTGGACAAGAAAAGATCCGTCCTTTGGCGGGTTGGGGTATTCTGGCTTTCGCTTTAGACTGGTTACGTCCTCCGCGTCAGATAAATTCGACATCTTACTTCTATATGCATAGCGATCAATGGCGCTATGAACATGTCGGACTATCGGAAATATTATCTCCTCTCGCTGACCAAAAACGATGGGAAGGATTGGCAATTGTCGATTGTAATGTAAAAGCTCAACGTATGGGCTGGACAACTTGCTCTCCGGAAATTAATATGAATTCACTGGAAGTAGTAAAAAAGGCAGAAGCAGCTAATAAGGATCCTAAAGATTGGTTATGTGAAAAACTTCAATCGGGAGAAGTAGCTATGGCAAGTGAGGATATTGATAATGAGCAAAACTGTCCTCGAAATCTTTTTATCTGGCGCTCCAATTTGATCGGTTGCAGTGCGAAAGGTATGGAGTATGTTCTGAAACATCTGCTGGGAACACAAAATAGTGTTGGTGGTGATAACTTAAAGCAAAGAGGGGTTTCTCTACCTAAAGAAGTGAAATGGGTGGATGAAGATATGGAGGGAAAACTTGATCTTGTTATTACAGCTGATTACCGCATGACTACCTCGACTTTGCATTCCGATATTGTATTACCTGCCGCAACCTGGTATGAAAAGAATGATATAAGTAGCACGGATATGCATCCATTTATTCATCCATTCTGCCAAGCTATTGATCCGGTATGGGAAGCTCGTTCAGATTGGGAAATTTTTAGAGAATTGTCAAAGAAATTCTCAGAGCTTTGTGTAAACCATCTAGGTAAAGAAACTGATATTGTTTTACAGGCAATACAGCATGACTCGCCTATGGAAATATCCGAATGTGCCAATGTAAAGGACTGGAAAGAGACAGGTGAATTACCTCAACCTGGTGTAAATATGGCAAATATCATAGCCGTTGAGCGAAATTACCCGGAGACATACAAACGTTTTACGTCATTAGGTCCTTTAGTCGTAAGTAAAGGGGTCGGAACCAAAGGTATTAATTGGGATGCGAAAGATGAATTTGAGTTGCTAAAAGAAATGAATTTTATAGTGACAGAGGATGGTGAATCACAAGGATTACCTCAACTTCAGACTGATATTCAAGCAGCAGAGACAATTCTGACTTTAGCTCCGGAAAGTAACGGCCGTGTTGCTGTTAAAGCATGGGAAAGTCTGGAAAAAAAAACGGGATTAGACCATTCTCATTTAGCAAACAGGCGCAAAGGAGATCACTTGCGTTATGACGATCTTGTTGCTCAGCCCCGCAAGGCCATTACGTCTCCTTGCTGGAGTGGTATGGAATCCGAAAAAGTCAGTTATAATGCCGGATACATAAATGTGCATGAACTGATACCCTGGAGAACATTAACCGGGCGTCAATCTTTTTATCAGGACCATGTCTGGATGAGAGAGTTTGGTGAAGGACTTGTTACATATAAACCTCCTATTTCCACTAAAGCTGTTAATTCACTTTTAGCCAAAATGGACATAAAAGATAAGAAAGAAGTTCTTGCTCTAAATGTTATTACGCCACATAATAAATGGACAATTCACTCTATGTGGTCAGACAATTTACTGATGCTTACGCTTGGACGTGGAGGCCCGGTTGTATGGATAAGCGAAACAGATGCTGCTAAAATAGGCATTAAGGATAATGATTGGGTTGAGTTATTCAATGATAACGGCGCTACAATGTGTCGTGCTGTATTATCCCAGAGAATACCGGAAGGAGCATTGATTCTTTACCATAATCAAGAGCGTTTCATAAATATGCCTTTAAGTAAACATACGGGGGTTCGTGGTGGATTACATAACTCTCTAGCTCGTATCTGTCCGAAACCGACTCATATGATTGGCGGTTATGCCCAACTTTCGTATAGCTTCAATTATTATGGAACTATTGGGGCAAACCGTGACGAAATCGCTATTATTCGAGCCGTTTCGAAAGTTGAATGGGGTAATGACTAAATTTAATCATTAATTAATTCACTAAAGAATGAAGATTAAATCTCAAATATGTATGGTTTTAAGCCTTGATAAATGTATAGGCTGCCATACCTGTTCTGTTACTTGTAAAAATGTATGGACTTCCCGACAGGGTGTCGAATACACTTGGTTTAATAATGTTGAGACCAAGCCAGGGCCAGGTTATCCGACAGACTGGGAAAACCAGAATAAATATATGGGGGGCTGGATAAAGAAAGGTGATAAACTTAAATTGAAGCAAGGATCTAAACTCATGGAATTATCTATGATTTTTGCAAATCCGTATATGCCTTCAATCGATGACTATTATGAGCCTTTTACATTTAATTATTCGACCTTGCAAAATAGCGGTAAACTTAAAACTCCGCCTACAGCGCGTCCCTATTCTATTTTGACAGGTAAACGGATGGAAAAGATAAACAAAGGGCCTAACTGGGAAGATAATCTGGGTGGTACATTTGCAAACCGTTCATCTGATCCGAATCTTTCCGGATTGGATATAAAGGATTTCGATTCTTTTGAACGTTCATTTATGTATTATTTGCCCCGATTATGTGAACATTGTCTTAATCCGGCATGTGTAGCAGCCTGTCCTTCAGGCGCTATATATAAAAGAGATGAAGATGGCATTGTGTTAATTGATGAGGATAAATGTAGAGGATGGAGAGAGTGTGTTAGCGCATGCCCTTATAAGAAGAGTTATTTCAATTGGGTGAGAAAGAAGTCTGAAAAATGCACTTTCTGTTTTCCTCGGATTGAAGATGGAAAACCGACAGTTTGTTCTGAATCATGTGTAGGACGAATAAGATATATTGGTGTCATGCTTTATGATGAGGAGCGCATTAAAGAATATGCCTCTGAGAATGATCCGCAAAAACTATATGAGGCTCAATTAAATATTTTTCTGGATCCTCATAATGGAGATATCTGTAAAGAAGCTGAAGCTCAAGGTATTCCTTATCAGTTTATAGAAGCTGCTAAAATTTCGCCGGTATATAAAATGATGAAAGAATGGAAGATTGCATTTCCTCTCCATCCTGAATTCCGGACTTTACCAATGGTTTGGTACATACCGCCCCTTTCTCCAGTAATTTATGAAATGGAAAATAATCCGAAGGCTCCAGAATTAACTACTGTCGAAGAAATGCGTATTCCTGTCAAATATATTGCAAACATGTTGTGTGCTGGCAATGAGGAACCGATAAAATCTGCTATGAATAAGCTTGTAGGGATGAGAAACCTGATGCGTAATAAGTTTGTTGATAATGATGTTATTGATCCTTCTGTATATAATAAACTAGAATTAACTGCTCTGCAAATAGATGAAATGTACAGATATCTGGCATTAGCACCTTACGAAGAGCGTTTTGTGATACCTACAGTACGTACAGACCATTTTCATGATACATTTGCGACTCGTTCTGAATCTGGGTTTGAGAAACCTCATGGGAAAGAGCGAAGTAAAAACTTAATGGGAGGTTTATAATGGATAAATGCTTAAAATTAATATCTATACTTTTAGATTATCCTTCTGCTAAAGTGCAGGAGGCATTACCTTCATTTGAAGCTTATTTGTCTCTGAATAATACTTTAAGCTCTAAATCAAAATATAAGATTAACAAATTCATTAAGAATTTCTATCAAATGCCCTTACTCGAATGGGAGCAGATGTACACTCATATATTTGATTATACACCATCAGCCTCTTTGTATATGTTTGATCATATCTATGGCGATTCGAAACAAAGGGGTATGGCGATGGTTAATCTTAAAATGATGTATGAAGATGAAGGATTAATTCTTACAAACTGTGAATTACCTGATTACTTACCTGTTTATCTCGATTTCTTAGGATCAACAAAAGATTCTGTTACATCAAGTGATTATCTTGCCGAAGTAATTGAGGTTTTGAATGAACTTCTTAAAAATCTAAGTAAAGCAGAAAGTCCTTATGCTTTATTGGTTGAGGTGTTGATCAAAGAATATGCAAGTAAAGGAACAGCTTCTGATTATAAAGATTCCGGACCTTCTGATGCTATTCAAATGGCTTGTTCAGGATGTAATTTACATCAATCCAGTATTAATATTGATAATTAAATATCCAATAGCCTTATGACTAATTTTTGGGATAATACATTGTTTAATTACCTTCCTCATGTGGTCATCGTATTATTAATTTTCGGTATTGCTACACGTTTTGTGAAGGCTTCTAAGACTATACAGGCAACATCTATTCAGTTATTATCTAAGAATAAACTCTATGATACGGCTTTGCTGTTATTTCATTATGGAATAGTATTTGTTCTTTTAGGGCATATATTTGGCCTTTTCACACCCAGATGGCTTTATGAGCTTGTTATGACTCCTGCTACTAAAAGAATATTAGCAATAACAATGGGGTCATTCTTTGGTGTTTGTGCTTTAGTTGGTATAGTTATATTATCATACCGGCGAATAATGAATGAAAGGGTTCACGATAATAGTTCTATTCATGATATTTTCATCTCATTGCTGGTTTCTGTACAGATATTCTTAGGGGTATGGTCTACAGCTATTACGGCTGTCTCTCCTCCGGAACAATATTTTTTATTAGATACCTGGGCTAAAGGTGTGGTTAGCTTAAGCCCTAATGCTGCGTCTGTAATGTCTCAGATGAGTTTAATACATAAACTTCATATTCTGACCGGATTATTTATTTTCGTTTTATTCCCGTATTCGAAATTAATGCATTTTCTGGTTGCTCCTATACAATATCTTTGGCGTAGGGCTGCCCAGTTAGTCTGGATCAGAAAGTAAAGTAATCAGTTCCTAAAAAAACGAGCTATTTGCAATATTCTCATTTTTGCAGATAGCTCGCTTTTATTTCTTATAGTGTAATGATTCGACAATCATTAAGACGGAATTTATGTAATATCTTATCCAGCAAACTTTGTCTGACTGTTATTCTAAGTTGAATATGCCTTTTTTGAGCCTCGTCTATAACTTTTGCATATCCATATCCATATAATTCGAGAAAGCCTACTTCATCCAACCATAATACAGATTCATTAATAAGCCCTTCTATTAATCTATTTTCGACTGTTTTAAACGTATGAGAGCAAAATAAATAACGCCCTTGCTGAATTAAGTCTTTACTCAAAAGATCTTCTGTATATTGCGGCAATCGACACAGAGGTAATTTATCTTCATTTGATAAAAAAAAGATATCATACCCTATATGCATTTCTCCAAAAAAAGTTTTTTCGGAAATTATTCCATATCCTGTTCTAGTCAGGGAATACCAATTCTTGAGATAAGTGCTTTTTCCGCTATTCTTATCTCCTGTTATTATAGTAATCATTGTTATTTTATTATCTTCAGCAATAATGTAACATATGTCTGAAACTATTTGTTTAAACCAAATAGTTAAACATTTAAATCAATCTATTGTTCTAATTATTAAATAAATCAACATTATGAATGAAATACTTACCTTCTTAGATGAATTGAGAAAAAATAATAATAGAGACTGGTTCATCGAAAATAAAGATCGTTATGAACAGATAAAGATTAAATTTGATCTCGAAGTAGAAAAGCTTATTTGCGGATTAAGTGCTTTCGATTCAGACATACGCAATCTAACAGCTAAAGATTGTACTTGGCGAATATATAGAGATACACGTTTTTCAATAGATAAAACACCATATAAAACACATCTTAGTGCATTCTTTGCTAAAGGTGGAAAAAAATCTCCTTTTAGTGGTTATTACATTCACCTGGAACCTGAGAATTGTCTGATCGGAGGAGGTGTTTGGTGTCCAGACTCCAAAATATTAACATCAATCCGGAAATCTATATATACCCATACGGATGAATTTATTTCTATAATCTCAGAATCCAATTTTCTTGCACAATACAAAGAACTTGATTCAGAAGATTGTCTGAAAAACCTACCTCGAGGTTTCTCTAAAACATTTTCTCATCCCGAATTACTAAAGCTTAAAAACTATCTGGTAAGTAAAGAGCTTTCTGTTGAATTCTTTAAGGACTTGAATTGGACTGAAAAAGCTATCGAATTGTTCAAAAT
The DNA here is from genome assembly GCA_051650425.1 of Bacteroidales bacterium. GTDB lineage: Bacteria > Bacteroidota > Bacteroidia > Bacteroidales > UBA7332 > UBA7332. Next base: position 4,085 of record JBOFIZ010000326.1, on the reverse strand, counting down.
TCAATTATCATTCCATAAGTTTCTAAACAACGCCATAGAGTTGGAAATGGAATAACGTAAGAACGGCTTAATATAGATAATACTCTATTTTAAGCCGTTCTTTTAATTCTTTATTTTTTTATCAAAGGTCACATACATCTCTTTAAAATTGATTATCATATCTTCATATTCATCTGCCATATTCTGACCAATGACTCCATCACTTACATTTCTTTTTAAGCCCAATGGTGTTATAAGAACATGAACCAAAGGTAATTGAATATTATAATCAGCGATAGTTAATGGAAAATCTTTCCACGCAAAACAAGTCACGCGTGTAGACCCTCCGGCTCCACCTATATTAATTGTTGTAAGATCTCCATATCGTTTGGTATCACTATCATATCTTTTATAAAATGATGCATACATTTGAGTTCCGGTAGAACCTGTATCAAAAAGAAGTTGAATTGTCTCATTTCTATACTTAGCTTTCAATATAGGACTTAATCCATCCATAAATAGATTACTTTTCCGTCTATGCTTTGGGAACGGAGGAATTGACATTACTCCTTGTTTACTGATAATCATCTCTCCCATTTCCCGCATAACCGGATAACCGATTATACCCTTAATTCGATAGTTTACCTCTTTAAAGTTTAGTATTGAATCCGGTAAAACAAGAAATGCACAATTCTCAACCAATAAGTCTCCTAAATTGAGTTTATCAGCAAAAGCAACTTTAGCTTTAACAACTCCATCAATCGATGTCCCGACATTTACAAATCCACCTTCTAAGATATCCATACTCATCGAATCTGCCATAGATTCAGTAATAACCGACATGTTTGCACCAGAATCAAACACAAAATTTTCTGTTACATTATTATGAGATACGGGTAATACATAATGTCCCATTCCATTTTTATAAAATGGAATATAATGATATTCTTTTCCTTTTGTTATTTTTAAAGGTGATTTAGCTTTAAGCGGATCATAAAGTGTTATCATATTCCTATATGCAGGTTTTTTCTGCATTGTTATATAGTCTGAATCAACACTCTCCAAGAGTCTATATGTCTCTAAAACTTTCGGATAATTTGATCTTTTTGTATTATTATCAATAATAAGTTCGTGTAAAAAGTAACGCATTGAATCTGGTATATTCTGGCAATCATTAAATAATTTATTGATAATAGAATCTGATTCGCTTAATTTACCAAATGCATTATTTAGAAAAGCCCTGTAAGTTAATCCATCGCATGAGTTTTTCCATTCAGTTGTTGTAGAATCACGTACATAATCCTCCAGTTCAAAAAAGCGTTTATAATCAAACAATCTTTGAAGGTTAGCTTCTTGTGCCGCAATTAAAAAGTAATTAAAAAAAACAAATACCGTACATATTATTGATTTCATCATGTTCAATGAATTATCTCATTTTCGAATTTCTCTTCAGACCTCCATAAATTCCAATAGACATCTGCAATTATTGTAGGATTATTCTTTCTTGAATGAGGTGATACTATTCCACAAATAGTAACTTGCGAAATTCGTATCTGAGTATTCTCATATTTTTTTGCGAGTGCTTGCACAAAATTTCTCATAGCAGCTTTACCCATACACAGAGAAAGCCACTCAGGATCTCCATCCATAGATAAGCACCCACCAGTAAAGAATAATGTACCCCGTTTATTTTTTTCAAAATAAGGCATAATGATTTGAGATGTATTGTAAGCTCCTCCTGCGTTAATATCAATCATCGCTCTTATCTGATCCCAAGTCAATTCAAACTGATCTCCTGCGATATAGCCAGAGGCATTATATAAAACTATATCTGGGATACCAAAGAGTTGTAGTAATTGATCTATTGCTTGCTTTAACGATCCATAATCGGATGCATCACCAACAACAAAACAACATTCTATGCCTTGCTTTTCAAGACGTTTTCGTTCGTTCTCTAAACTATATTCGTTCCGTGCTATTAACTGCACCCGAAAATTTTCTTTCCCAAAACGTTCAGCTGTTGCGCGGCTTATACCCGGACCTGCTCCTATTATTAATATATTTTTCATGCTCAAATTATTAGAATTGATTTCTTGTGTAAACAAATCAACCTTTAATTAAGTTTTTCAACGAGAGTATTATAGATTAATTCTCCTATCTAAAATAAATTCATTATAATGAATTCAATGTTATTATTTTGACCCTTCAAGAAAATATTTAATAAATAAATTTGATTTTCTAATTAACAAACTAATATGGTTAACTGTTAATATAATCAGTAAACTTATCTATTTATTACATTATAATTCATGAAGAAAAATAGACTTCTAGTTTTAATATTTGGACTATACATCCTAAATTCTTGTTTTGCGAGCAATCAGCCCAAAATGCTACAAGCTTATTTGAAAGGTAATTGGAAATATTGGAAACAACAGATTGATTCTCTAAGAACAATATCTAATCTGTCCTTCGAAAAAAATAAACAATTAGCCCTTTATGAGTACGAGTATATTGGATATTTACTTGGAAAGAAACAGAACGAAGTTGCATCAGTATATTATCCGGATGCACAAAAAAGAATTACCTACATTCTAAAAAAAGAAAACAGTGCAAGATTTGATGCAATTATGTCTGCTTTTATAGGTTATGGTATTGTACTAAATCCTATGAAAGCTCCTTTTGCAGGACCTAAAACTTTTGAATATGCTCAACGGGCAATTGATGCAGCACCCCAACTTCCTTGGGGATATTTCCAAATGGGGAGTCTAAAATTTTATGCACCTCCTGTTTTTGGAGGAGCTAAAGATGTTTCTTTAAAGTATTTTTTAGAAGCTAAAGCTCGTTTTATCAATATTCCTAATTATCAAAACTACTATCAGTATCCTTCTCTCTTAAGAGCTATAGCTCAAAATTACGAAGCACTAGAGAATTATCAGGAAGCTCTGAAGTATTATAACGAAATTCTCTCTCTATATCCTGATTTTGCATGGGTAAAAGACACATTACGCCCTAATTTATTAAAAAAGATGGGAGAATATCTATTAAGGGCAAAATCTAAATAAAAAAGCGGATTCTATATATACAAATATATAAAGAGTCCGCTTTTATGTTTCCGAATTGCAAAAAACTATGTTATTATTCGTTGATTATGGCTTGCGAGATTTTTTGACATAGCTCTGACATCTCCTCCTTCGATAGTTGCAGCTTAGGCTTATTAAACAACATATCGCTCTCTTTTTGGATAGGTATTAGATGAATATGAGCATGAGGGACCTCCAAACCAATCACTGCCAGTCCTACTCTTTTACAAGGAATTACTTTTTGTATTCCTTTTGCTATTTTCTTAGCAATAAGAGTCATTTCTGACAATGTAGTATCATCCACATCAAAAATATAGTCTACCTCTTCTTTAGGGATTAATAATGTATGCCCCGGAGACATTGGTGCTATATCTAAAAATGCCAAGAATTTATCCGACTCATACACTTTGTAGCATGGTATTTCACCTGCCACAATTTTACTGAATATACTTGCCATGGTCTTTGAAAGTAAGATTTCTTGTTCAAAAAGTTTAGATACCGATTTCTAGCACTTCAAAAGACATTAATCCTGAAGGTACTTTTATCTCAACTACATCTCCTTTTTTCTTACCTAACAAACCTTGCCCGATAGGTGTACTTACAGCAATTTTTCCTTCACGAAGATTTGCTTCAGTTTCAGAAACAAGTGTATACTCCATTACTGCATTATTTTTTGTATTACGGATTTTCACTTTATTCAAAATTTGAATAATATCTGTACGCAAATTGCTTTCGTCAAGAATACGTGTTTTAGACACTAGATCTTTTAATTGAGCAATCTTCATTTCTAAAAGGCCTTGAGCTTCTTTTGCAGCATCATATTCTGCATTTTCAGATAAGTCACCTTTATCTCTTGCTTCTGCAATTTGAGCTGAAATCTCAGGTCGTTTTACAGTTTCCAAAAAACTTAATTCTTCTAATAGCTTTTTGTAGCCTTCATCTGTCATATAATTAACAGCCATAATCAATCCTCCTATTTTTTAATTTAGATTTTCCTATTTGTATAAAAAAGAAAGAATCTCGACA
>JBOFIZ010000325.1:0-1007 GCA_051650425.1 Bacteroidales bacterium | reverse complement strand
TGGACAACAACTCCTTGGACATTACCATCAAATGTTGCTTTAACAGTAGGTGCTGAAATAGACTATATAAAAGTTAAGCAAAATGACGAAATATACTATGTTGCTAAAGCTTTAGCTAATAAAGTTTTAGGAGAAGATTATGAAGTTATAGAAGAATTAAAAGGTAAAGATTTAGAGTACGTTGAGTATGAACAATTAATGCCATTTGTTGAAGCAGATAAAAAAGCATTCTTTGTTACTTTAGGTGACTATGTAACAACAGAAGATGGTACAGGAATAGTTCATACAGCACCAGCATTTGGTGAAGATGATTACAACTTAGGAAGAAAATACGATTTACCAGTGTTACAACCAGTTTCAGAAGCAGGTAAGTTTACAACTACTCCATGGGAAGGTAAATTTGTAATGGAAGATGGTGTAGACGTTGAAATTATAAAATGGTTACACGGAGAAAATAAATTATTCAGTAAAGAAAAGGTAGCTCATAACTATCCTCACTGCTGGAGATGCCAAACTCCACTTTTATACTATGCAAAACCAAGTTGGTATATAGAAATGACTAAGCTAAAAGACCAATTAATAGCAAATAACAAAACTGTTGAATGGTATCCAGGTTTCGTAGGAGAAGGAAGATTTGGTAACTGGTTAGAAAACTTAAATGACTGGGCTATATCTAGAAGTAGATATTGGGGAACACCATTAAACGTATGGAAGTGTGAATGTGGTCATAAGGAGTCTGTAGGGTCAAGAGAAGAGCTTGCTAACAAAGCTATAGAAGATATAGATCCAAAAACTATAGAATTACACAGACCATATGTAGATGACATACACTTTAAGTGCGATAAGTGTGGAGGAACTATGACTAGAGTAACAGAAGTTATAGACTGTTGGTTTGATAGTGGTTCTATGCCATTTGCACAACATCACTACCCATTTGAAAATAAAGAAAACTTTGATGAATTATTCCCAGCAGATTTTATATGTGAAGGTATAGATCAAACTAGAGG
>JBOFIZ010000324.1:0-3506 GCA_051650425.1 Bacteroidales bacterium | reverse complement strand
CAGTTCCATCGGATTAAATGGCTTTACAATATAATCGACGGCTCCCTTTTCTAATAAATTAATCCTTTCCGTAGTACTATCCTCACTCGACAAGATCACAACAGGTATCTTCTTTAATTTTTCATCAGATTTTAAATTGCCAAGAAACTCATCTCCGCGCATCAAAGGCATTTTAAGATCGAGTATAATCAAATCAACCTCATAACCTTCACGTAACCATTTAAGAGCAATCAAAGGATTATCAAACCACACTACTTCATAAATATCTTTCAAATAGGATGTTATAATTTTAGCAATAGAATCTTTATCATCCAGAATCATTAATCTTTCATTCATAACAATAAATTTTGAAATATGCATTTTCTTATTAAACACTTGAGTAGTTTAAATGTTTTATTATATAAATATTTATTGATATGGATGAAAATATGGCAGCCCGAAACATTCATCACACAAAACATTAATACTTGTTTATCAAAGAGGTAAACACTTTTAATATCCGGCATCGCAACAAACAGGCTGAAAAACGACGAGTGATTATAAACAACAGATTGTTTATTTTAAATCATATAAACATTCGTATTTTACAATATACAAACCCTATGAAAACAAATAATCATATAGATCCCAGACTTGTTCAATTTGAAAAAATTATAAAAAGAAAAGATCAAATTCTGGAAGTTGTTGCTAAAATCGGACAAATTCTATTAAGCGATAACGATCTGAATTCTAATATTAACAATTCGCTGTCCCTGCTCGGGAGCTTTATTAAGCGCGACCGGATTTATGTATTCGAGATGACACTTGACTCTGATGCCGGATACCTGATCAGTCAGCGATACGAATGGACAAAAAAAGGAGTAAGCATTCAAATAGATAATCCTGATCTTCAAAATGTACGGGGTGAGCCCGATTTTACCAGATGGATCAGGTTGTTTCTGGCTAATAAGCTCGTAAGAGGTAATATATCCGATTTCCCGAAAGAGGAACAACCCTTACTTGCTGAGCAGGATATTGTATCGATCTTAGTCATACCAATATTTATCGAGGAGTCATGCTGGGGATTTGTCGGATTCGATGATTGCAAACACAAAGACAGCTGGAGTGACGGAGAAATTGCTATTCTCAGTACATTGGCTTCATCCATCGGAATGTCTATTGTCAAATGGCGGCGAAAGAAGGAGCTCATTGAGGCTAAAGAAAAAGCAGAACAAAGCGAAAAACTCAAAGTTGCGTTTCTGCAAAACATCAGCCACGAAATCAGGACTCCTCTCAATAGTATAATCGGATTTATTGATCTTTTATCCGAGGTTGACTACCCGCAGGATATGCAAAAAGAGTATCTGGCGATTATGAAAACCAACAGCCATCGTCTGCTGAGTACTCTCAATGCCATCATTGATGTCGCCAAAATCGAAGCTGGAATTATGTCCTCCAATTTCTCGAAAGTGGATGTCGAAAATATTCTGAGCGATATATATAATTTCTATTATCTCGAAGCCAGTAAAAAGAACCTGCAGCTTAATACTGAACTCAAGAATAAGACAATACTGATTAATACCGATGAAGAAAAGTTATACGCCATATTCACGAATCTGATCCGGAATGCAATAAAATATTCTGAGAAAGGGCATATAACAATCGGATACACGGAACATCCTCAGAATATAACATTCTATGTACGGGATGAGGGCAAAGGCATTCCTGAAAACATGCTGGAGAATATATTTCACCGTTTCATTCAGGTTGACAACACTTCCTCCAAATCACACGAAGGAGCAGGTCTCGGACTGTCTATCGTCAAATCCTATCTGGATCAGCTGGGCGGACGTATATGGGTCGAGAGTAAATTGAACATGGGGTCGGTTTTTTATTTTTCGCTCCCTTTGTAATTAACCTTTTCAAAAAAATCCGTTATGACTAAAGTCTCAATTATCATCCCTGTTTACAATACAGAAGAATATCTTGCAGAGGCTCTTAATTCAATTGTGAATCAAACACTCCGGGATATAGAAATCATTATCATTGATGATGGGTCAACAGATAATTCCCCGTCAATCATAGAACATTACAGACAGACAGACTCCCGTATCTGTTCTGTCCGGCAGGAAAATGCCGGACAAGCTTCTGCACGTAATACGGGATTATCCAAAGCCACCGGTCAATATATCTATTTTATGGATAGTGACGACATCCTGGATATGGATGCATTGGAGGGTTGTTATACAAAAGCGGAGTTGCAGGATCTCGACATCCTTTTCTTTGATGCTACCTGTTTCTCTGACGAAGGGTTCAACACTAAAGCATACAACTACCACAGATGCAATAAACTCACAGACAGAGTTTATACAGGGACTGAAATATCGGATATTCTTCTCCACAATGAAGGCTTTCGGGTAGCTCCCTGGCTTCAGATTTACAAACGCAGCTTCTTAGATAAGAATACATTGAAATATGTACATACGACTCATGAAGACGAGCTGTTCACGATTCAGGCTTTTCTTCTGGCTAAGCGTGTCAGTTTTATCGAACGCAGCTATTTCCACCGAAGATTACGGGCAGCATCCGTTGTGACCACCTCTTTCAGTCTCAAGAAGCTCAATGCCTATTGCTTTATCATTCATGAACTCAATGCATTTTCAAAGAACAAAGATTCGGCGACTCGGAGGCTCGTTAAAGAGTTTATAAGCAGAATTATGCATGGAGTCATTTATAAAACAAAAGAGCTTGATTCTCAGGACAAGGTAAAGGCAATAAAGAGACTTGCCCGAACCTCTCCTGAATTATTTTCGAAAACGATATTTAAAATCCTAAGCAATAAGATCCATGGGTAAATCAATCCTTCGAAAAGTATTGGATGGGGTATTTTATGTAGCCATCGGAAAGTACACCGGTTTCGTCTTATCACTGGTCATAGCCGGTGTGCTTTCCCGCATACTTAGCCCGTCTGATTTCGGAGTGATGTCACTCGCAACTATATGCATTGCATTCTTCACTATTTTCTGTGATCCCGGTATCGGTACGGCAATTATTCAGAATAAGAATCTCGACGAAAAGAACTATAGCGAATTATTCTCGTTGTCCTTTATCATCGGTATTGTAATAAGCGGATGTTTGTTCTTATTTTCTATTCTGTACGGAATCTTCTATAACTCTGCCGAACTCGTCACATTATGCCGCGTGATGGCTCTGTCGCTGTTCTTCAACGCATTGAACACGATTCCGAACGGACTTCTTTACAAAGAAAAGATGTTTCGTTTTCTAGCCATACGTAATGTGGTGATACAACTCACCGGTGGAGCCCTAGCAGTTTTGGCGGCCTACAAAGGTATTGGCGTATATGCGCTAACGATTCAGCCGGTATTCACAGCCATAGCCTCATTCTCGGTCTGTTATCTTCGCAAACCGATTCGTCCGTCAATCCATTTCAGCAAACACACCTTCACCGAAATATTCAGTTATTCCGGGTTCCAGTTCCTATTCAACATTATCAATTTTTTCTCCCG
>JBOFIZ010000323.1:0-11226 GCA_051650425.1 Bacteroidales bacterium | reverse complement strand
CTATAAAAAGCCCAATATATCTACCTTTATGATAAAAAAATCACCTCGGAATTCCAAAGCAATCTCACTACTAAACATTTAACTAAAAGCGGACATCTTCTCCATAATTGACTGGATCTTCAAATTTATCCGGTCAAAACCTATATTTTCGGACTGGATCTTTTATTTTTTTGACTGCATCTCTGAATTTTCGCAGTGCGAAAATTTCTTTTGATACGTATTTAGAGGCACGTAAATACGTATTTCGGAATATTTTATTACGTATTTAAAATCAGAGATATCCTTTTTAAATCAACTTTCACACATATAACTGGTAATCAACAAAATACCAAACATGATTTCCCGGCAGTATTTCAGCAAAATACCCCTCGCGTAAATTTTAGCTCATCCTGAACGATTAGAGAAAAACAAAAAGAAAGCAAATCGAACCATTTAATAACCATTTAACAAATACCTGCAAATACTGACAATCCCGTGCATATACTCTCTAATACAAAACCTGTAGAACGTTTTCGATACAAAAAAGGGACTTAGCTTAAATCAAAGACCCTAAATCCGATAAGACTGAATAAAAAAAATAATACTCGAAAAACTCAAAACGGCTTCTTATTATTTTAGGTTATTTATATATTTGTGAATTCTAACAGTAAATTCAAAGTATATGAAAAATATCGTCGATAGATTTATTAAATACGCAATGATAGATACGGAGTCTGATCCGGCATCAGAAACAACTCCTTCAACTCCCAAACAATACGCTTTCGCAGAAAAACTGGCTGAAGAGTTAAAACTAATTGGTTTGGAAGAGGTTTCTCTTGACGAAAACGGATACCTGATGGCTACTCTTCCGTCGAATATTGACAAAGAAGTACCTGTTATCGGATTTATTTCACACATGGATACAAGCTGCGACCTTACGGGAGCAAATGTAAAACCTCGTATAATAACTAATTACGATGGCCAGGACATTACATTAAACCAAGAACAAAATATTATTCTGAAAGTTACGGATTTCCCGGAAATCAAAAACTACGTAGGACAAGATATTATCGTTACTGACGGAACAACTCTTTTAGGAGCTGACGACAAAGCCGGTATCACAGCAATCGTTTCGGCTATGGAGTACCTGATCAAACATCCGCAGATCAAGCATGGCAAAATCCGTATCGGATTCACACCTGACGAAGAGATCGGACGTGGTGCACATAAATTTGATGTTGCCACATTTGGTGCTCAATGGGCTTACACCATTGACGGTGGAGAAATAGGTGAACTGGAATACGAAAACTTCAATGCTGCTGCTGCAACGATCACTATCACAGGACGCAACGTTCATCCGGGTTATGCTAAGAACAAAATGATCAACTCAACTACAATTGCGCGTGAGTTTGCTGATCGTCTCCCACAAAACGAAGTTCCTGAGAAAACAACAGGCTACGAAGGATTCTTCCACCTGATGAGCTTCAACGGATCAATCGAACAAAGCAAATTGGTTTATATTATCCGCGATCACGACCGTGAATTGTTTGAAAACCGTAAAAAACTGATCGAAACAATCACTGCCGAATTGAATCAGAAATACAATAATGCCATCAAACTGGAAATGAAAGACCAGTATTACAATATGCGTGAGAAAGTTGAACCGATTATGCATATCGTTGAACTTGCAAAAGAAGCAATGATTGAAGAAGGTGTCGCACCAAAAATCAAACCGATTCGCGGAGGTACAGACGGCTCTCAACTCTCATACATGGGGCTTCCTTGTCCGAATATTTTCACAGGCGGACATAACTTCCACGGGCGTTTTGAGTATCTTCCTGTTCATTCGATGGTAAAGGCTACGGATGTAATCAAACGTATTGTTATCAACCTCGCTAAATAAACTCAAACACAAAAGGTTGTCCCGTAAGACAACCTTTTTTTATTTTTACAGTCAGCTGATATGAAATATTCATTTATACTCTTAGCTACGATCTGCCTTATGGCATGTAATACAGGTCAGCAGGAAGATCCTGCTTCGGGCAAACCATCCTGTATCAAGTACGCAAAAGGACTTACAATCGACAGCCTAAATAACTTCGTACGCGTCACACTCTCTAACCCATGGGACAACAGTAACAAGATTCTGAGCCGCTATTATCTGGTTCGAAAATCGGATATCACAACAGACTCTATTCCCGATGATGGAGTTATCATACAAATCCCGCTTGAACAGATAGCGGTTTCATCCGGCACACATATCGGCTTTATCGAAGCCTTTGACAAGCTTGATATTATCCGTGGCATCTGTTACCCCGATCGAATATTCAACGATACGATTCGTGCACGCTATTCACGCAACGAGCTACAGGATCTGGGCGACCCATTCCAGATCAATATGGAAAGCCTTATCGCATTACGCCCCGAAGCTATCATTGCCAGCGGATACAGTGAGCAAGATGAATACAGCAAACGTATGCAACGTTCAGGAGCACCTGTTATATTCGTGAACGAATGGATGGAACCTTCTCCTCTCGGACGCGCTGAATGGATAAAATTTATCGGATTATTACTTGACCAGGAAAATCAGAGTCAGACTAAATTCGACGAAATAGAGCGTGCTTATCTTCGTCTTTCAGCACTAACAGCCAAAGCTGAAAAGAAACCAGCGATCCTTACAGGTGAAAACTTCCGGGGAACATGGTATATGCCGGGTGGCAACAACTGGATGGCCCAATTATTCCGTGATGCAGGTGCCGATTACTATTTTGACCTGAATGAGTCATCAGGAAGCATCCCAATGAGCACCGAAGAGGTCATGAGCAAATTCTACCGTGCTCCATACTGGTTTAACGTAAATGCTCAGGATATGAATGAACTGATTACAGCAGATGCTAAACACAGTTTTTTCGAAGCTTACAAAACCAAACAAGTTTTCAATAACAATGCTCAAACCAATGGCCTTGCGAATCAATATTGGGAAAGAGGCGTGATAGAGCCACACATAATTCTGCGTGATTATATCCAAATACTCCATCCCGAATTAAATATCAACGATTCATTAGTCTATCTCAAAAGACTATAAAGAAAAGCTCGTGAAAAGAACGGATATTCTTTTCACGAGCTTTCTTATTTCAGACTACTTTGTAATTAATGATAACGAATCCATTTGATCAACTCTTTGTAATTCGTTTTTTTACCATACATCAGAATTCCGACACGATAAATCTTCGCACTTATAAACACCATTCCGACAAATGTAACAATCAGTAATCCCACACTTAGCAGAATTTGCCACATTGGTACATCAAAAGGTAAACGCACCATCATAACGATCGGTGAAGTAAATGGTATCAATGAACACCAGAAAGCTAAAGGACCGTCCGGGTTCTGTGCACTGTATATACCGGCATACAAAGCAAAGATAATCGGCAATGTGATCGGCAACATAAACTGCTGAGTATCTGCCTGCGAATCGACAGCCGCACCTACAGCTGCAAACATTGATGAATATAACAGATACCCACCTATAAAGTAAATCACGAACATGCCTAGAATCAAACTCCAGTTAAAACCTGTAACTACGCCAAATATTTCGGCAGCCGGACCACTCACAGGCATTTGTGCCATCTGTGCCATACCTGCAACTTGTGCCGGATCAACACCTTTAGAAGTCAATCCGAAAGCCACTCCCATATAAGTAACTGCTGCCCCGATCATAACTACCCAAATCATCATCTGAGTCAGACCAACCAATGCAATAGCCAGGATCTTACCCATCATCAACTCAACAGGCGAGACCGAAGATACCAGAATCTCCACGATACGGTTCGTCTTTTCCTCAACCACGCTATTCATTACCTGTGCACCGTACATAAAAATAAACATATATATCAGGAAGGTCGTAAAGATACCGATCACACCCGCAATCTCTCCTGATGAAGAAACTTCCTCACCTGTATCCATACGCTTTATTGTATCGACATTTATGCGTACACGAGCATCCTCTATTATATTCTTGATATTCTCTACCCCGCTATTGGCCAGATTCTGATTATAGACATACTCCTCCAGATTCCCTTCCACATAAGCCCGTAATTCTACAGGTATTTGCTTAAGCGAGATAAAAGAGATTTTATTATTTTCTTTTGTGATAGGAGCATTGATCACGATATATGCATCGTAAGCATCCTCCGCTTTATCATCACCCGCATTCAGTTTTATATCTTCATTTTCCAGATTAAAAAAAACAAACTGATCCGTATTTTTCAAGACCTCTTTATAAAGCCCGCTATAATCTACCAACCCTACTTTCTTCGCCGAACTGTCTTTCAGAGTCGAAAGCCATAAAGGAACTGCCATCATTGCAATCATAATGAACGGAGTCAGAAAAGTGATCAGCAAGAACGTTTTGTTCTTCACTTTCGATGTATATTCACGCTGGATTACTAACCCTATTTTACTCATGACCTTCCTCCTGTTTTTTTGAAACGGTTTGTACAAATATTTCCTCCATGCTCGGAATCTCTTCCTGGAAACCATAAATCTCCGATTCGCTTGCCAGAGCCGTTATCAGCTCCCGGTTTGAAACAGATTTTCGTTTTTTTATTTTCAGAACTGTCTTCCCTACCACCAGCTTTTCGCCGATAATATCAATTAATCCGGGATCAATATTTCTCGGACGATGATCTAGCGTCACAGACAAAATGTCAGACTTATGAGCATGCCGGATAGCATCGACTTCTCCCTCTAACACCACCTGTGATTTGTTAATAAGCGTCAAATGACTACATAACTCTTCTACTGAATTCATATTATGAGTGGAAAGAATAAATGTACTGCCCTCATCCTTTAAGCGAAGTATTTCGCGTTTCAGCAAGATAGCATTAACAGGATCGAAACCACTGAACGGCTCATCAAAAATCAATAATTTAGGCTCATGAATCAGTGTGCAGATAATCTGTATTTTCTGCTGCATTCCCTTTGACAGCTCATCTACTTTTTTATCCAGTAAATGAGGAATCTCAAAACGATTACACCAGTCTACCATTCTGTTTTTGGCATCCCGGGACTTAACCCCCTTTAATTGTGCAAAATAGACTATCTGCTCTTTCACCTTCATCTTCTTATATAATCCACGCTCCTCTGGCAGATATCCTATTTGCTCAACATCCTTTTGCTTAATATCATTCCCGTTCAACAAAATAGAACCTGTATCCGGTGCTGTAATCCGGTTAATCAAACGAATCAACGTCGTTTTACCTGCCCCATTTGGACCCAACAAACCATATATAACCCCCTCCGGCACATGCATGGTCACATTGTCGAGCGCTTGATGATTTGCAAATGATTTCGAAACATTTAGAACATCTAATAGCATATCTTTTAGCTTTTTAATTTGCACAAAGATATAATTTGCAAAGGTTAACGCAAATATTTGAGGCTAAATTGTTGAATAATGAGACAAGTTGACTAACTTGGCAAAGTAATTGTTGGTACTGATTCTAAAACAAAGACAAACTTTATACCTATGATTTGGATTATTTTTATTGGATTTGCTCTGCTCAGCTGGGTTGTCCAAATGCAACTTAAAAGTAGATTTACGGAATATTCTAAGATTCCGACCAATAACGGAATGACGGGACGCGATGTAGCCATGCAAATGCTTCACGATAATGGAATCTATGATGTAACAGTCGAATCGGTTGAAGGTCAGCTTACTGATCACTACAATCCGATGACAAAAACAGTTAATCTGAGCCACGACGTATTCTACAGCAACAGTATTGCTGCTGCAGCAGTAGCTGCCCATGAATGTGGTCACGCCGTACAGCATGCCCGTGCCTATGCACCTTTGAAAATGCGATCTGCGCTTGTGCCGATCGTTAGCTTCTCGTCATCCATTGTTCAATGGGTATTGTTAGGCGGAATTTTGTTATTGCATTCCTTCCCGTACCTGTTGCTTTTCGGTATATTCCTGTTTGCGATGACCACGCTATTCAGCTTCATCACATTACCTGTGGAGATTAACGCCAGCCAGCGTGCGCTTGCCTGGTTAAACCAATCAGGTATCACCAATGCCTATACGCATGATAAAGCACAGGATGCTCTTAAATGGGCTGCTTATACATACGTTGTTGCCGCTTTAAGTTCACTGGCTACACTGATCTATTATGTAATGATCTTTTTAGGAGGCAGAAGAGACTAATCAAACTTTTTATGCTCTTTATAAACTACAAATTGAAAGCGATTGCTCCTTATAGAGCAATCGCTTTTTTCATATATCTGCATATCTCTTGCATGTAAAAAAGAATTGCCCTTCATCAGATTAGATGAAAGGCAATCCCCAAAGGTTTCGATAATTGATTCCGATCAATTATTCTTTATCAGTTTTCATACTTGCTTTAGCCAGATAAATGATTAATGCAATGTACATAACCAATCCTAATATCTCGTAACCTGAACTTTGCATCCAGTTTTTCACTGCTTCGTATTTTGTAAAATCATAACCCAAGAAACGGATCACAGCACTTACAACACCCATTAAAGCTCCACCGGCAATCAGACCCGAAGACAATAATGTACCCTTTTCTACGCGAGCTGTATTCAATGCCTGATCTTTCGAACGCGAGCCAACATACCAGCTGATCAAACCACCCACAACAAGCGGTGTATTTAATGCCAACGGAATAAACATACCTAAAGAGAAAGCCAATGCAGGCACCCCAAAGAATGTCAAGACAATTGAAAGCAATGCTCCGATTGCATATAGGATCCAAGGTGCACTCTGACCCGACATCAAAGGTTCGATAACAGCAGCCATCGCATTTGCCTGAGGTGCTGCCAGCTCACCACTTGTGAAACCATAAGTCTTATTCAGAATAAGAATAACCCCACCTACTGTAGCTGCCGAAACCAACGTTCCTAAGAATTTCCATGTTTCCTGTTTCGCCGGAGTCGATCCGATCCAGTAACCGATTTTCAAGTCCGTAATAAAACCACCTGCCATCGACAAAGCCGTACAAACAACTCCACCGATTAATAATGCAGCCAACATACCCGAAGTACCTTTCAGACCGATTGCTACCAGAATCAACGATGCCAGAATCAGCGTCATCAGCGTCATGCCCGACACCGGATTCGAACCAACAATCGCAATTGCATTAGCTGCAACTGTTGTAAACAGGAAAGCAATCACAGCAACCACAAGTAATGCAACAATGGCCTGCATCAGATTATGGATTACACCGAAATAGAAAAATACCAAAATCAGAATCAACGTCACGATACTGCCGATTGCAATAATCTTCATCGATAAATCCTTATGTGTACGTTTTGTATCCTCCACATCAGCCGCATTTTTTCCACCCAGCTCTTTCGCAGCCAAACCTGCAGCGCTTTTAATAATGCCCCACGAACGAATAATACCAATTACTCCCGCCATAGCGATACCACCGATACCAATGTGACGACCGTAATTCACAAAAATTTGTTCCGGCGACATAGAACCTACCGTCTGTGTAATCGTATCGTTACCCAGCGTTAACACCATATCTCCGAAAATAATATTCAGACCCGGGATAACCAGAAACCATACAAACAAAGATCCGGCACATATAATAATACTGTATTTTAAACCGATAATAAAACCAAGACCCAGAACCGCAGCACCCGTATTGACTTTCAACACCACTTTCGCTTTATCAGCCAAAGCCTCACCGAAAGGAAGAATACGTGTAGTCACCTCTTCACTCCAGGCACCGAATGTAGCAATCATAAAGTCAAATAAACCTCCGATTAATCCTGCTACAGCCAAAGCTTTCGCCTGGTTACCACCCTTCTCTCCGGATACAAGAACCTGTGTTGTAGCCGTAGCCTCCGGAAAAGGATATTTACCATGCATATCCGAAACAAAGTATTTACGGAAAGGAATCAAAAACAGAATCCCCAATACACCTCCTAAAAGAGAACTGATAAATACTTCCAGAAAGTTAACTGTAAGTTCCGGATATTTCGCCTGTAGAATATACAGGGCAGGCAGCGTAAAGATCGAACCTGCCACAATCACACCCGAGCAAGCCCCGATCGACTGGATGATGACATTCTCAGCCAGCGCATTCTTACGTTTGGCAGCACCTGAAACACCCACTGCGATAATCGCAATCGGAATAGCTGCCTCGAACACCTGTCCTACCTTTAAACCAAGATAAGCAGCTGCTGCGGAAAACAGAACAGCCATTAAGACCCCCCAGGTAACAGACCATACCGTAACCTCACCGATATTTCCGTTGCCCGGCAAAAGCGGCTTATACTCTTCTCCGGGCTTGAGCTCCCGAAATGCATTTTCCGGTAGTTCAAGACCACCTTTTTTTTCATTTTCCATTGTGTTATTCATAAGTTTAAATTGATTGTTCTGTGTCTATTGCCGCAAGATACGAAATAAATTTTAAACTTCTTTTATGTTATTATGTATCATATAAACTTACTGCAAACCACTTTGCTGAATAGCTGTTTTTATAATATTGATTAATAATGGCTTAGATCCTGTATATAAAAATTCAACGGCAATCACCATCACGATAAGCCCCATCAGACGCATCATCACATTATTACCTGTTTCGCCGATCAGCTTAAGCAGCCTACCCGAAGCCATTAAAATCAGAAAAGTAAGGAACAACACAAAGATAACCACACTGATCAGCGCTACCTTCATTTCCCATGAATGAGCATCCTGCATCAGGACAATACCGTTCGTAATTGCACCCGGTCCACACATCATAGGTATAGCCAGCGGTGTAATCGAAATATCACGCACATAGCCGGTCACTTCCGACTTTTTAACCTTCACCTCGCTCAAACGTGCCTGAAGCATGTCCATACCTAAAATAAAGAAAATAACCCCGCCAACAATACGCAGACTATCAACTGAAATACCGAAAAACTTGAAAAGCATTTGTCCTGACAATGCAAATGCAATCACAATGGATGCTGCTACCACACAAGATTTTACAGCTACCTTACGTCTCTCCGATTCATCCAGCTGACTGGTCAAAGATGCAAATACGGGCATCACCCCAAACGGATTAATCAAAGTAAAAAACGATGAAAAACACAGAAATGCGAATCCGAATAAATCATTCATAAAATTTTCTTCTTTAAATATTGATAAACAAATATATACCTCTTTTGCCGAATATTACTAGGTTTCTGAAGATTTTTCTAGATAAAATATTTATCAGCAAATAAGAAATTCAAAATAAAACACATAAAAAGTTTACAATCTATTAAACAATAAACTATATTTGTGTGTTTTTGAAATAAAAGGGATTAAAGATGAAACAAATTATCAATTCTCATAAACTCCAGGAGTTGATTGAGAAACGCGAGTCATTTTTGGTCGACGCAGAGAAATATGCGTTGGAAATTGAGTATCTGACTGACGAGATTGATCGTCTGATGGAACAAACTCACGAGACCACTTTGACGAACGAAACGGTACTTAGCCCAGAGTCCGACAGACTCTGATCATCTTTATTTTTTCTATATAACGACTTTAAATTCTGTACTAAATAACTTCATTTTACTGAACTGTGTTTATAATGCCTGACTCTGTGAAGAGTCGGGTATTTTTTTGCCCATCACCCCACCTACTCGTCTGTAACCTATAATATCTCGTAATAAAATCGAAACAACACTAATAAAGTTCATCCTTTTATAACTTAAACTTCGGCATACAGACTTCTATTTGTTTTTTTTCTGATTCTATTTCCGAACCTTCTGAAATCAATTTTATCATTTTGAAGATTTAGTATATCTTTGGCACCGCTTTTAGTAACAAAAAGAATTTTCTTTGCAGAAAAAAGATACTTATACACAGAGACTAAAAATAAAACCTAAAACCAAAACTTAAAAGTAAAATGAAGAAGTTTTTTGCTTTACTGACACCTCTTTTCGTGTCAGGGGCTCTTTACGCACAAGATGTTAAAGAGAACGAAAAGTCAATGTTTGAAACTCTTACTAAGATTGAGAAGAAAACAGACAAGTTCAACCTATTGCTTAACATGCATGCAGGTTTTGACGCAAACTTTACAGACGGTTCTTTTGACAAAGGCGCATTCAAATTCAAACAATTACGTCTTGAAATGAAAGGTAACGTGAATGACTGGTTATCTTACCGCTACCGTCAGAGACTAAACAGAGGTAACAACGGATCAGGAATGATTGATAATCTTCCTACATCTATCGACATCGCTTCTGTAGGTTTCAAACTTTCTCCTAAATTCTCTATCGTTGGTGGTAAACAATGTGCTGCTTACGGTGGTTTCGAATTCGATCTTAACCCGATTGAAATCTATCAGTACAGTGATATGATTGATTATATGGACAACTTCCTTACAGGGGTTAACTTTGTAATGGATTTCACTCCTGCTCAACAATTGGCATTCCAGGTATTGGATGCACGTAACAGTTCATTCGAAAACACTTACGGACCACTTCCGTCAACAATCGAAGACACTAAACTTCCATTGGTTTATACATTAAACTGGAATGGTTCATTTGCTGACAATATGTTCATGACTCGTTGGTCTGCTTCGGTTATGCAACAAGCAAAAAGCCGTAACATGTACTATTTCGCGTTCGGTCAGCAATTAAACATCAACCGTTCATCTACTTATTTCGATGTAATGTATGCTCGTCAGCAACTAGACAGAAAAGGCATCATGACAGAAATCATCAACAAAGATCTTGACGGTCGTAAAGATTACAGAGCAATGGATGCAAGCTACCTATCTTTGGTACTTCACTCAAACTACCGTGTTGCTGAAAAATGGAACATCTTTGCAAAAGGTATGTACGAAACGCAAGGTTTAGCTAAAGCTAACACAGACAGAGAAGCTGGTCGCTACCGTACATCTATCGGATATTCTGCAGGTGTAGAATTCTATCCGATGAACAACTCCAACCTTCACTTCTTCCTTGCTTACACAGGTAGATCATACTCTTTCGCTCAAAGAGCTAAAGATTTAGGTTGGAAAAACTTCAACACTTCTGAATTATCTACAGGATTTATCTATCAGTTACCTGTATTCTAATCTCAGAAACATCTGTTTTTTTGAAAGAATTGTGTGTTTATAGATAGAAAGGGCTGCTTGATGCTTATGCTTCAGGCAGCCCTTTTACTTTATATTATGTATTCTGCTTATCACTAAATACTCATAGACACGGTCACTTCTTCGTTATCGCTGT